>JANOKR010000602.1:0-4060 GCA_031419315.1 Betaproteobacteria bacterium | reverse complement strand
GACAATGACGAGGCCGCGATCGGCGCCTGCGAGCAGGCCGTCGGGCCCGCTGACCGCGGCTTCGACTTGCGGCGAGCCGGTCACGCAGACAAAGACGATGTCGCTGGTGCGGGCCAGTGCGGCTGGCGTTGCTGCCAGCGTGGCGCCGGCGTCGAGCAGGTCCGCCACTCGCTCGCGGTTTTTGTGCACCGTGATGGCCAAGGGGTAGCCCTTGGCGCGCAGATGTTTGGCCATCCCGTGGCCCATCATTCCCGAGGCGCCGATGAATCCAATGCGTTGCATGAGCAGGTCTCCTGTGAGCAGCAGCGCGATCGCGCCGGGCAGTGTGCATCATGCGACGATCGTGGCCAGCCGGCGGCGGCGGGCGGCCTGGCAGCAGCCTGCCGCTGCAGCGACTCAGGTTGAACGGTAGAGATGCCCGTCGTCGGCAAACGGCCGGTCGTCGTAGACATGGCGCAGCGCGCCCTGGCGCATCAGTTGCACGGCCCACTGCGCGGCTTCGTCGCGCGATACCGCATGGCCCTGCACCAGCCAGTCGACGATCTGGCGGCCGGTGCTGCAGCCGCGATGCAGCAGCAGGCCGCGCCGGTGGTCGGCGAACGCCGGGCCGGCGTCGACACTGCGCAGCGCCTGGCGCAAGGCCTGCACCGGTGGCGCGATCACGGGGCCGAGTTCGCTGTCGGCAACGCTGAAAAACAGGTCGGCATCCTCGAAGTCGTGTTCGTCGACGACATGCCGCGCCCAACCGAGCGCTACCAGCCGGCGCCCGATGCGCACCGCCTCTTCGCGGCTGACCCGCTGGTGCCGCACCAGCCAGTCGACCGCCTCGCGGCCGACAAAACAGCGCCGGTAGCTGCGCAGCCGGTGCATGCGGTCGTGGATATCGAGCCCGCCGGTCGAGCGCATGCGTTGCCACAGCGCCTGCAACACCGGGTCGCCCGGCGCCGAAGGCCTGCGCGCGCTGGTTTCGCCGGCGGCAGCAGCCGTTGCGCCCTGCTCGCCGAACCAGCGCACAAAAGTGTCCAGCGGCAGCGGCTTGGCAATCAGGTAGCCCTGCGCGCTGCTGACCCCGCGGCTGGCCAGGTAGTCCCACTGCGCAGTCGTCTCGACACCTTCGGCGATGAGGCGGATGCCGAGCTGGTGCGCCAGGCCGATGATCGCGTCGAGCACCGGACGGCTGGCGGTCTGCTCACCGATCGTCGATACAAACGAGCGGTCGATCTTGATGCGGTCGATGGGCAGGCTTTCCAACATCGCCAGGCTGCTCTGGCCGGTGCCGAAGTCGTCGATCGCGATGCGCCAGCCGATATCGTGCAGGCCAGTCAATGCGCTCTTGGCGACGGGATCGACAAAGTCGCGCTCGGTCAGTTCCAGCAGCACCTGGCCGCGTGGCAAGGTCTCGGGCGAAAAAATCTCGGCCAGGCGCTGGCCGAACGCCGGCGCAACGAGTTGCTCGGGGGTGACGTTGAACGAAAAATACAAGTCCGGATGGGCCTGCGCCAGCGGCGCCAGCCGATGTGCGGCGCGGCCCATCACCAGCTCGGACATGCCAGCGATGAGGCCGGTGCGCTCGGCGACTTCGATGAAGTCGCCCGGCGGCAGGATGCCGCGCTGCGGGTGGGCCCAACGCATCAAGACCTCGCCGCCGATGCAGCGCCCGCTGGCGAGGTCGACGATGGGCTGCACAAAAGGCTCGAACTGGCGCTTGCGCAGCGCGCGCTCCAGGCGGTACACCAGCCGCGCGCGCAACATCGTGCGACGCCAGACTGCCGCGGCCAGGAGCAGGCTGGTGACTACTGCCAGCAGCATCGCCAGCGGCACACGCTGCAGCAGGTCGGCGACAAAACGATCCCGTTCGAGCTCGACGCTGACCGCAATCCGGTGCTGCGCAGAATGGCGCACCACATGCAGCGACTCGACACGCTCGCCGGCCGGCCCCTGTTGGCCCCAGACACGCAGCGTGCGCCCGTCGGCCGACTGCAAGCTGATGCGGTCGGCCATGCCGGCGGCATTGGCCCATGGCCCCTGCGTCGGCAAGGCCAGCGCGCGTGGGTCGAGCAGCGCCACCGCACTGTGCTGCGCATCGATCCGGCGCACCGCCATCAGCTGGGTCGCGATCGAGCGCTGCGAGACCAGCGCCAGGTCCGCGCCCGGGTCGATGGGCAAGTCGGGCGCTGCCAGCGCGCCGGCCGGGCCACAAGCCCGCGCGCCTGCCGCGTCACGCACCAGCAGGCGCTGGATCAGCAATGAACTCAGGCTCTCGTGCAGCAGCCGCGCGGTCAGTGCCGAGCTGCAATCGAGCACCGCGGCTTGAAGCTCGTCGGAACCTTGCAGGCGGTGCATCGGCTCGTCGATTTCCGCCAGGCGCGCTTCAATAAATGCCAGCGCAGAGTCGGCCGAAGCACGCGCGGTTTGCAAGTGGCTCCACCAGGCCTGGGCGCCCACCCAGCCCAGGCTCAGCGCGACAAGGACCAGCGTCATCAGGCACCAGCGCCAGGCGTCCAGCACCATCGGCCGCGCCCGGTGGCTCGACGCCGGCAGCCACCAGCGCCGCACCGATCTCCATAGCTGGCGCGGCCACGACCGAGCGGGCTCGGGCACGGCGTCGACAAAGGCGCTGGGCGTTATTGCGGAGTCCACACCGCCTTATCGGCCGGCGGTAAGGCTGACTTGAAGCGCCCCTGGCCGCAGCCGGCCAACGGCATTCCGGCGGCTTCAGCCTTCGAGCAGCCGCACCTTCACGCTGCGCCCCTTGACCTTGCCGGCGTTGAGCCGGCGCAGCACCTGCGGCGCGATCTCGCGCGCCACGGCGACATAGGTCGAAAACTCGTTGACGCTGATCTTGCCGATTTGGCTACCGGCAAAACCCATGTCCTTGGTCAGCGCGCCGAGCACATCGCCGGCACGGATCTTTTCCTTGCGCCCGCCCAGGATCTGCTGCGTCTGCATCGGCGGGCGCAGCGGCTCACTGCCGCTGTCCTTGAGTTCGCCGAGCGGCAGCCATTCGGATTGGAAGCCGCCGGCTTTTTCGATCTGGCCGACACGGCCCATTTCGTCCAGGCTGGCCAGACTGAAAGCCCAGCCTTCGGCGTCGACGCGCCCGGTGCGGCCGATGCGGTGGGTGTGGGTGTCGATCTCCGGCGTGATGTCGACATTGATGACCGCTTCGAGCTGCTCGATATCGAGGCCGCGCGCGGCGATGTCGGTGGCCACGAGCACACTCGCGCTGCGGTTGGCAAACTGCACCAGCACCTGGTCGCGGTCACGCTGCTCGAGGTCGCCATGCAGTTCGAGTGCTGCAAAACCCTGCGCGCGCAGCACTTCGGTGAGGTCGCGGCACTGTTGTTTGGTATTGCAAAAAGCGAGTGTGCTCACCGGCCGGTAGTGGTTGAGCAGCAGGCCCACCGCATGCAGGCGCTGGTCTTCGCGGACTTCAAAAAAACGCTGGCGGATCTTGCTCGGCCGGTGCACGTCGAGCAGCTTGACCTCTTTGGGCTCGCGCATGAAAGCCGCGCTCAGCTTGGTGATGCCTTCGGGGTAAGTGGCGGAGAAAAGCAGAGTCTGGCGCTGCTTCGGGCATTGTTTGGCGACGACGCTGATGTCGTCGAAAAAACCCATGTCGAGCATGCGGTCGGCCTCGTCGAGCACCAGCGTATTCAGCGCATCGAGCTTGAGGCTGCCGCGCTCAAGGTGGTCCATGATCCGGCCCGGTGTGCCGATCACGATATGCGCGCCATGCTCCAGGCTCGCGAGCTGCGGGCGCAGCGTCGTGCCACCACACAGCGTGAGGACCTTGATGTGATCTTCGGCACGCGCCAGGCGACGCACCTCCTGCGTCACCTGGTCGGCCAGTTCGCGGGTTGGGCAGAGCACCAGCGACTGCACCGCAAAGCGGCGCGGGTTCAGGTTGGCGAGCAAGGCGAGCGCAAACGCCGCGGTCTTGCCGCTGCCGGTTTTTGCCTGCGCGATAAGGTCATGCCCAGCCAGCGCCAACGGCAGGCTCGCGGCCTGGATCGGCGTCATTGCGTCGTAGCCCAGACGTTGCAGGTTGGCCAGCGTG
>JANOKR010000601.1:0-1917 GCA_031419315.1 Betaproteobacteria bacterium | reverse complement strand
ATGCTGTGGGAAAGCCAGCGCGGCGGTCTGCCGCCCGATGGAGCCGCTTACGTCGACTGCGTGCAGCGCCGCGCGACGCGCGACTGACGACCGGTCAGCGGAACCGGGATTGCGGCTGGGTCTGCAACTCGCCTTCGAGCGAGCTGACGTACTTGGACAAAGCCTTGAGTTCGTCGTTGCTGAACTGCCGCGCGATCGCGCTCATCACCGCATTGTTGCGGCCCGACGTCGGGTTGTTCTCGAGCTTGTAGGCCTTGAGCGCGACGAACAGGTAGTCCGAATGCTGGCCAGCGATCTTGGGATAGCTCGGGTCGATCGGCTTGGAATAGTTGGCGCCATGGCAGGACGCGCAGGCACCCTTGGTCAGCAGCGCATCAACTTCGGCCGAGGGCTTGACGACAGGCGTGTCGGCGACAGCAACCACACTGCCCTTGCCGCTTTGTTCGTAATACGCGGCCAGGTCGGCCATATCGACGTCGGTCAGCGAGCCTGCGATCCCGCGCATCGACGGATGTTTGCGCTCGCCTTTTTTGTACGCGGTCAACGAGGCGACGATGAACTTCGCGCCCTGGCCGGAAATCATCGGCACCCGGTAGACCTCGGGGAAGCTCGCCTGGTAACCGACGATGCCGTGGCAGCCGATGCACATCGCGGCCTTCTTCTCGCCTTCCTTGACGTCCTGCGCAAACGCGCCGTTGAGGGTGCCGGACAGCGCCAGCAGCAGGGTTAGGGCTTTGATCATCGGGGGTATCGAAGTGTCGGGACAGAGGGACAGCTTTCGATTATAGAGGGCCCCTTATACTGACTCGGCCCCTCCTCCAACCGCGTCCCCTCGATGAAATTCCACGGCTCCGACCAGTATGTCGCCACCCCCGACCTGATGCTCGCGGTCAACGCCGCGATCACGCTGCGCCGGCCGCTGCTGGTCAAGGGCGAGCCGGGCACCGGCAAGACGATGCTCGCCGAAGAAGTCGCCCATGCGCTGAAGATGCCGCTGCTGCAGTGGCATATCAAGAGCACGACCAAGGCGCAGCAGGGCCTGTATGAATACGACGCGGTGAGCCGGCTGCGCGACAGCCAGCTCGCTGATGTCGGCGACTCCGAACGCGTCAAGGACATCCGCAACTACATCGTCAAAGGTGTGCTTTGGCAGGCCTTCACCGCCGAGCAGCCGGTGGCGCTGCTCATCGACGAGATCGACAAGGCCGATATCGAGTTCCCGAACGACCTGCTGCGCGAACTCGACCGGATGGAGTTTTATGTCTACGAAACCCGCGAGCTGGTCAAGGCGCGGCATCGGCCGGTGGTCTTCATCACGTCGAACAACGAAAAAGAACTGCCCGACGCGTTTTTGCGGCGTTGTTTTTTCCATTACATCCGCTTTCCCGACACCGATGTTCTGGCGGCAATCGTGCGGGTGCATTTTCCTGATATCAAACCGGCGCTGCTGACCGCCGCACTGACGCAGTTCTTTGAAATCCGTGACACGCCCGGACTGCGCAAGAAGCCTTCAACCTCTGAGGTGCTGGACTGGCTGAAATTGCTGTTGGCCGAGGATTTATCCCCCGAAGACCTGCGCCGTGATGCCAAAACCGCCTTGCCGCGTCTTCACGGTGCGCTGTTGAAGAATGAACAAGACGTGCAATTGTTCGAACGACTGGCCTTTCTGAACCGAGCCGGGCGCTAGGCATTTTTCCCGAATCGGACATGTTTGCCTAGGTTTGGCCACAGTCTTGCCGTAATTACATCACGAATTTGAGATTTATTGAAATATATTGTAATATTACGTGAGTCTATAATGGAAAATCTGGCGTTGCCGGGTTGGAAACCATCCATGGGTAGATTCGGCGATTGGACGCAAAAATCCAAAGATTGACACAAGCGCGCCTATATCCTGACACTGATCCCCTGTTGTCT
>JANOKR010000600.1:0-2892 GCA_031419315.1 Betaproteobacteria bacterium | reverse complement strand
GGCCAACAAAGGCCGCGACATTGACCGCCGGCCGCGCCGCGTGCAAACGATCGAGGTACTCAGCAAAACTGCGCCAATCGAGCGCCACACCGGCATCGAGATACCCGATGAGCTGGCTCGCATCACCATCATCAGCCATCGGCGCGGCGCTGAATCCACATTGGCCGATGACCTCGGTGGTCACACCCTGGCAGACCTGGCTGTCGGCACGGCCATCGACGAGCAGCGTGAAATCGCTGTGGGTGTGGATGTCGATAAAACCCGGCGCCACGGTCAGGCCGCGGGCGTCGAGCTTGAGGGTGGCTTCGGCTTCGTGCAGGTCACCGACGGCGACGATGCGATCGCCGCGGACGCCGATATCCGCGGCAAATTCCGCTGCGCCGCTGCCGTCGATGACCACACCACCGTGGATCAGGATGTCGAACATTTGCTTGAGGCTAACGCGAAACCCGGCCGATGCTGGAGAGCTGGCGCGCGATCACCTGCACGCCGGCATCGATGCGGTCGGCGGTGATCGACGAATACCCGATGCGCAGGTAGTGCTTGGGCGGCCGCGGGCCGGCGAAAAAAACATCGCCCGGCTCGACCACCACGCCCTCGCGGTAGAGCCGCATCGCCAGCTCGCGTGTATCGACGCCCTTGCGGGCGCTGACCCACAACGCCGAGCCGCCCTGCGCCGAAGTCGGCACCAGGCTGGGCGCGTGCAACGCCAGCGCCACGTGCAGGGCCTGCGCGCGGTCGCGGTAGGCCAGGTTCAGGCGCCGCACAAAGGCTTCCTGGTGGCCGTGGGCGATGAAGGCAGCGGCGGCCTGCTGGTTGTTGGTCGGCACATGGCGCATCACCAGCCGGCGCAGCGCACGCAGCTCGACGATCAACTCGGCCGGCGCCACCACATAACCCAGGCGCAGGCCATGCGCCAGGGTCTTTGACAGGCTGCCGAGGTAGATCACGCGCGCGCCGGTGTCCAGGCTTTTCAGCGCCGGTGTCGGATGGCCGGAATGGTTGAGCTCACTTTCATGGTCGTCTTCGATGACCACAAAATCGTCGCGCTCGGCGCGTGCCAGCAACTCGAGCCGGCGCTGCAAGGGCATCGTCACCGTGGTCGGGCATTGATGGCTCGGTGTGACGTAGACATACCGACAGCCGGCCAGCGCAGCGCCAAGCACCAGGCCCTGGCCGTCGATGCGCAGCGCGCGCACATGGCGCGTGCGCAGCGCGAAGTTGTTGCGTGCGTCGGGGTAGCCGGGGTTCTCGATGCCGACCACGGTGGCCGGGCCGGCAAGCAAGGTGGCGAGCAAAAATGTCGCCTGCTGCGCGCCGGTGGTGACGAGGATCTGGTCGCGCTCGGCCCAGATGCCACGCGCTGGCAGCAGGCGGCGGTGGATCTGCTCGACCAGCGAATCGTCGTCGCGGTCGATATGGTCGGGCGCCCAACGCCGCAGCGCCCGCGGCTGCAGCGTCTCGATCACACATTCGCGCCAGTCGGCAACCGGGAACAGCGAGGCGTCGAACTGGCCGTAGATGAAGGGGTAGGGCTGCGTCTGCCAGTCGCCGGGTTTTTGGATATTGCGCTGCGCCGACGGCCGCAGCTTGAGGCGCTCGGCCCACTGCACTTGCCGCACTGGGCGCACGGGGCGCGCCAGGCGGGCTGCACCCGGCGCACCCGGCGAACTCGGTGCGTCTGCGGCGGCGTCGGCGCGTTGGCGCGCACCGAGATAGGTCGCGTGCAACTCGGCACTGACAAAAAAACCGCTGCGCGGCCGCGCGACGATCAGGCCCTTGTCGGCCAGCGCCTGCAGCGCCAGGGTCACGGTCGTGCGGGAAAGCCCTAATGCCTCGGCGAGCACGCGACTCGAAGGCAAGGCCTCGCCCGGCGACAAAAAACCTTCGCGCACCGCATTCACCAGCATGTCGCGCAACTGCCCCTGCAAGGTGCTGGCGCCGGCCTCGAAGCGGCGGAACAGGCGCGGCCACATGAGGTCGCTGGTGCGCGTCGCGCGGCTCATACTTGGGGCATGGTCAGGGCTTTCCCGAGGGCTTTCTGGACTGATCGATAGATCTTATCTGGTGTTATCCCGGCGGCGGCCAGATCGTTATCGTTCGGTCCCAGCATGAGCACGTCTGCCGCCGCCTCCCCGACCCCCAATGCATCGCGCATTGCGGTCCGCGATCAGGCCCGCCTGTGGACCGGCGTGGCCACCGTCGTCGGCCTGATCGCCTTCTGGTATCTCGGGTCCAAGAGCGGATTCATCAACCCGCAAACCTTCCCGACACCGGATCAGTTTGGCGCTGCGTTCAAGCAGCTCGTCTTCGGCGAAGGTTTTGCCGACGGCCGCATCCACGAGCACGTCCTGCAAAGTGTCAAGCTGATCCTCCTCGGCTTTTTTGCCGCCACCGCCATCGGTGTGCCACTCGGCTTGTGGATGGGCTGGAGCCGCACGGCCGAGGCGCTGGTCAACCCGATCTTCCTGCTCATCAGGCCGATCCCGGCATTGGCCTGGATCCCGCTGGCCATCGTCTGGCTTGGCTTGGGGGATTCGGCCAAGGTCATGATCCTGTGGTTTGCGGCCTTTGTGCCGGCGGTGATCAACAGCTTCACCGGCGTGCGCAATATCGAGCGGCCGATCATCGAGGCCAGCGCGATGCTTGGCGTGCGCGGCTGGTCGTTGATCAAGGACGTGATCGTGCCCGGCGCGTTGCCGTCGATCTTCACCGGCCTGCGCCTGTCGCTGCAAGGTTGCCTCACCGCGCTGGTCGCCGCCGAGCTGCTCGGCGCGCTGCTCGGCATGGGCAAGGTGCTGTACCAGGCCGGGCTCGATATCTACCCGGCGATGATCCTGGCCGGCATGGTCGCGGTGGCGGTGGTCGGCTTCGGCCTCACCGCCATCCTCG
>JANOKR010000599.1:0-2212 GCA_031419315.1 Betaproteobacteria bacterium | reverse complement strand
GATCGCGGCATCGGGCGTGGTGATGAAGACGAGGTCACAGCGATCGGCCACTTGCTGCACGCTCAGCGCTGCGCAGCGCGTGAGTAGCGCGGCCATGCGTTGTGCCGACTCGGTGCGCGCGCTGGCCACCGCGCGCACCGGCAAACCGGCCTGCTGCATCGCCAGCGCGAGCGCCGAGCCCAGCCGGCCGGCGCCGATGAAGCCGATGCGCAAGCCGTCGATCACTGCGGCCAAGTGCGCCAGCGTTGCAGCGCTTTCAGGTCCGGCTCGGCGCCCAGGCCGGGGGCGGTGGGAATCGGCACGCGGCCGTCGTGCAACGGCAGCAGGTCGCCAACGATCGCCTCGCGGTTCGGGTTCGGATGCGCGTCGAACTCGAGCAGCCCCGTGCCGCCGGCCGCCGCGAGCGCGTGCAGCGATCCGAGCAGCGCCAGACCGCCGCTGAAGTAATGCGGGCAGTAGCGCTTGCCCGCGGCCACCGCGGCGCGCGCGACGCGCAGGTTGCCGCTGATGCCGCCCCACTTGGTGACATCGGGCTGGATC
Source organism: Betaproteobacteria bacterium (assembly GCA_031419315.1). Taxonomy (GTDB): domain Bacteria; phylum Pseudomonadota; class Gammaproteobacteria; order Burkholderiales; family Burkholderiaceae_C; genus Rubrivivax. The sequence goes on along the minus strand of JANOKR010000599.1, from coordinate 1,672 downwards.
ACTTGCAGCGCACCGAGTGCGATCGCGTCATCGAAGGCGCTCCCTTGCAGGTTCTCGCCACCGGCCAGCGGGATGGTCGACTCGCGCGCGAGCGCAAGCCAGTCGGCATCGGTCGCATCGACGCGGATCGGTTCTTCGAGCCACTGCAGATTCAGCCCTTCAGCTTCATGCACGAAGTGCCGGGCTTGGGTGAGCGACCAGGCCTGGTTGGCGTCGCAGGTGATCACCGCGTCGGCGCCGAGTGCGTCGCGCATCGCGTGCAGATTGGCCAGGTCCTTGGCCATCTCGAAGCCGACCTTCAACTTGAACGCGCGGTGGCCCTCGGCCTGGCGCGCGAGCGCGAACTGCTCGGGTGCATCGGGGTTGATGCCGGTGACGTACACCGGCACATGGGTCTTCGTCGTGTCGCCGCCGAGGTAGCGGTGCAGCGGCACGCCGTCGCGGCGCGCGGCCAGATCCCACAGCGCGATGTCGATGCCGGCCAGCACCGAAGCGATCGGCCCCACCTCGCCGGTCTGCAGCACCAGAACGTGCATCTCGCGCGTGAGTTGCTCGAAGGCCTGCGCAGGGCCCTGGAACACTCGGCTGACGAGGCGCTCGCCGATGTCCGCGGCCAGGCGGGCGCGGTGCTCGGCCGTCACCGCCGGCCAGTTGCACCAGACCTCGCCCCAACCCTCGCTGCCATCCTGTTCGACTGCGCGCACCAGCACCATCGGCCGGTCGCGGAAGGTGCCGAAGGCGACCTTGATCGGGTTGCTGATCGGCACGCGGAAAGCGTAGGCCTCGAGGCGGGCGAGTTGGATCGTGGACATGTCAGTGCAGCTTCACCAGGCGCGGCTCGGGCAAGCCGCGGATGCCCCACATGCGGCCGATGTCGAACGCGAACAGCGCGCCGGCCAACGGGTCTGCCGCGCGCTCGGCATCGCTCATGCTGTGGCTGACGCCGGTGACGTAGAGCGTGCCGAAGTCGTCGCCGCCGAAGGTGCAGCAGGTGGGGCGCTTCATCGGCACCGCGAGCGTGCGCTCGACGCGGCCGTCGGGGGCGTAGCGCACCAGGCGCGCGTTGTGGAACTGCGCGCTCCACAGATGGCCCTCGGCGTCGACGCAGGAGCCGTCGGGAAAGGCCGGCGGCTCGATGGCCGCAAGCGTGCGCGCGGCGCCGCGCTGGCCCGTTGCCGGGTCGTACTCGAAGGCATCGATGCGGTGCTGCAGCGAATCGGCGAAGTACATCGTGTGTCCGTCGGGGCTGAAGGCCAGGCTGTTGGGGATCGCGATGCCGCCGACGATGACTTCGCGCAAGCCCTGCGCATCGAGGCGGAACAGGCTGCCCTCGGGCGCGCGGGTGACGTGATGCATCGTGCCGACCCAGAAGCGGCCCTGGCGGTCGCAGCGGCCGTCGTTGAAGCGGTGCGCGGGGTCGGGCAGGCGGGCGTCGACGATCGTCTCGAAGCGTTCGCTGGCGGTGTCGAACAGCGCCAGCCGCGAGCGCAGCGCCACGAGCAGGCGGCCGTCTTGTTCGGTCAGCGCGATCGAGCCGACGAGTTCGGGCATCGGCCAGGTGTGCAGCGCCTGGCGCGCTGGGTCCCAGCGCCGCAGCGCCGGGGCGCGGATGTCCACCCACCACAGGCATTGCAGGCGCTCGTCCCACAAGGGGCATTCGCCGAGCAGGTCG
>JANOKR010000598.1:0-9397 GCA_031419315.1 Betaproteobacteria bacterium | reverse complement strand
TGTCGATGATGGCCGGGCCGAACAACCTGGAATACGACCTGGCCAGCGGCCAGCGTGGCGACCGCGATTCGATCGTCGAAGAACTGCTGTGCACGATCACCGGCGCGCCGGCGGCGACGGTGGTCAACAACAACGCCGCCGCGGTGCTGCTGACGATCGCGGCCCTTGCGTCAGCCCACCCCGGCGGGCGCGACGTCATCGTCTCGCGCGGCGAACTCGTCGAGATCGGTGGCGCCTTTCGGATGCCCGATGTGATGGCTGCGGCCGGTGCGACGCTGGTCGAAGTCGGCACCACCAACCGCACCCATGCACGCGACTACGCCGATGCGATCGGCCCGCGCACTGCGCTGCTGATGAAGATCCACACCAGCAACTACGCGGTGCAGGGTTTCACCGCCGCGGTCGACGAAGCCGAGCTCGCCGCTATCGCGCACCAACGGGGCCTGCCGTTGGCCACCGACCTCGGCGCCGGATCGTTGTTCGTCCTCGCCGCCTATGGCCTGCCGCATGAGCCGACGGCGCAGGAAAAGCTCAACGCCGGCTGCGACGTGGTCACCTTCAGCGGCGACAAGCTGCTCGGCGGGCCGCAGGCCGGCCTGATCGTCGGCGAGAGAAAAGCCATCGAGCGCATTCGACGCTTCCCGATGAAACGTGCGCTGCGTGTCAGCAAGCTGCCGCTGGCCGCGCTCGAAGCCACGCTGCGCCTGTACCTGCGTCCGGAGCGGCTTGCGCAAGACCTGCCGACGCTGCGCCTGCTCACGCGGCCGGCCGACGCGATCCGCCTGCTCGCAACGCAACTCTTGCCGGCGATGGCAGAAGCGCTAACGCCACGATTCAGCGTCAGCGTGGTCGATCTGCAAGGCCAGATCGGCTCGGGCTCGCTGCCGGTGGACCGCCTGCCTTCGGCTGGCCTGGCGCTGGCGCCGGTGCAGAAAAAAGGTGTCGGCAGCGCGTTGGACGAACTCGCGCGCGCGCTGCGTGGCCTGGCCGTGCCGGTGATCGGCCGCATCGCCGACGACCGCCTGCTGCTCGACCTGCGCTGCCTCGAAGGCGCCGCGCCTTTGCTCGATCAACTGCCCGCGTTGCAAGCGGCGCTGTCTTGATTGTCGCGGCGTGATCGCCAAACCGTGACTGCTTGCAAATGATCGTCGGCAAATGATCGTCGGCACAGCGGGTCACATCGACCATGGCAAGACGACGCTGGTGCAGGCCCTCACCGGCGTCGATACCGACCGCCTGCCGGAAGAAAAAAAGCGCGGCATCACGATCGAGCTGGGCTATGCGTTCATGGACGCCGGCGTCGACGAAGACCGCATCGGCTTCATCGACGTGCCGGGCCACGAGCGGCTGGTGCACACCATGCTCGCCGGCGCCACCGGGATTGATTTTGCGCTGCTGCTGGTGGCCGCCGACGACGGCGTGATGCCGCAGACGCGCGAACATCTGGCGGTGCTGTCGCTGCTCGGCGTTGCGCGTGGTGCGGTGGTCGTGACCAAGTGCGACCGTGCCGATGCGGCCCGCGTGGCGGCGGTTTGTGCCGATGCCCAGGCCCTGCTTGAAGGCACGTCGCTGGCCGGGGCGCCGGTGCTGCAAGTCATCGCGCCCAGCGGTGTCGGCATCGCGGCGCTGCGCCAGTTGCTGGTCGATGCCGCCGCGGCGACCCGGCGCGCCGATCAATCTGGTGCCGGCTTGCGACTTGCTGTCGACCGCGCTTTCAGCGTTGATGGTGTTGGCACCGTGGTCACCGGCACGGTGCACGCCGGGAGCGTCGCGATTGGCGACGAGCTCACGCTGACACCAACGCTGCTGCCCGGCGGGCGACCACTCAGCGCGCGCGTGCGCAGCCTGCACGCGCAGAACCGGGCGGTGCAAAGCGCGACGGCAGGGCAACGCTGCGCGGTGGGGCTGGTTGGCATCGCCAAAGATCAGATCCAGCGCGGCCAATGGTTGGTCGACCCGTCGGTGGCGCTGCAGACCCAGCGCATCGATGTCGAACTGACGCTCTGGCCAGCCGAGGCGCGGATGCTGCGATCGGGTACGCCGGTGCATGTACATATCGGCGCCTGCTCGACGACGGCCACGGTCGCGCTGCTGGACGTTGTTGATGGCGGCGATGGCGGTATGGGCGGTGATCGTCGTGAAGGCCTGGCCCCCGGCGCCAGCGCGCGTGCGCAGATCGTGCTGCGCGAACCTGTCGCCGCCTGGCAGGGTGACCGCATCGTGCTGCGCAATGCGTCGGCCAACCGCACGATCGCCGGTGGCCGCGTGCTCGACCCGCAAGCACCGGCGCGTTATCGGCGCACGCCGCAGCGGCTGACCGAACTCGATGCGCTGGCGCTGGCCACACCGGCACAGCGGCGCGATGCGCTGGTGGCCGCGGCGCTGCACGGTGTCGATTTGCGCCGGCTGCGTGTTGCCGACGGCGCTGTCGTTGGCGAACCCTTTGTGGCCATCGCCGGTGCAAGCGCGGCCCCGCTACTCGCGATCGACGGCCATGGCGAATTTGCGCTCGGCGCGGCGCAAACCGAAGCCGCGCGTTTGGCCGTGCTCGCTGCGCTGGCGGCCTTTCATCAACAACATCCCGACGAACTCGGCCCCGATGCCGCGCGGCTGCGCCGCTTGTGCCTGCCGCGGCTGGGCGAGCCGCTCTGGCGCGCGCTGCTCGCCGACCTGCAGCGCGCGCAGCAGATCGGCGTGCGCGGCGCCTTCGTGCATCTGCCAGAACATGGGGTGCGGCTGTCGGCGACTGACGAGCGCATCGCACAGATGATCGCGCCAAAGCTGCGCAACCAACAAAGCTTCGAAGGGGTCTGGGCCCGCGACCTGGCGCAAGCGGTGCAGGTGGGCGAGCCGCTGCTGCGCGTCGCGATCGCGCGCCTCGCGCAGCGCGGTGAATTGCACCAGGTGGTGCGCGATCTGGTCTACGCACCGGAATCGATGGCGCGGCTGGCGCAACTCGCGCGTGCGGTTGCCGTGGCGCAGGCCGGTGTGGTCACCGCCGCGGCCTTCCGCGATGCAACCCGACTCGGCCGTAAACGTGCCATCCAGATCCTTGAGTATTTCGACCGCATCGGCCTGCTGCGGCGGGTCGGCGACGAACACCGGCTGCGCGGCGACAGCACGCTGTTCATGGCCGTCAGTACCGACACTGGCGATGTGGTGCGCAAGGACGAGCGCAAGGACGAGCGCAAGGACGCGGCATGATCAGCGCCTTGCGAAAAAACCAGCAATGCAAAGCAGTTCAGGGAAGGGAAACGATCCTGGTGGGTCGGCCGGGCTTCAAACCCGGTGGGTGGCGCCATGCGTCGCCGGGTGGGTTCGACTCCCATTCCCTTCCGCCGATTTGTCTGATCAACACACGCCTGCAACCGTGACCGACCTGGCCTACCCCGTTGACCTGCACTATTTTGTCGAACACCAGGTCTGGGCGCGACCGCATGGCGACGGCACGGCCACGGTGGGCATCAGTTCGCTCGGCATTGCCTTGGCAGGCGAGGTCTACATGTGCCGGCCGAAAGCGCCGGGATCGGCGATCGAACAGGGCCAGTCGATGGCGGTCGTCGAACTTGCGAAGTCAATCGTATCGGTGAAGTCACCCGTTTGCGGCAGTGTGATCGAGGTCAATCCGCGCCTGGCCGATACGCCAGAAATCGTGCACCTGGCGCCGTATGGCGACGGCTGGCTGGCGCGCATCGCGCTCACCGACTTCGACGCCGACTGTGCCGCGCTCGTGCACGGTGATGGCGTCAAGCCGGCGATGGACCATCACGCCTGGCTGAACGGGCGATCATGAGATGAGCGGCTTCATCGACCAACCCGCGGCCGGCATCGCGATCTTGCTCTGGGCTGCCGACCCGCAAGCGCCGCACCGGCTGGCGACGCCGTTTTTCCACGCCGCCGCAGCGGCCGCGATGGATTTGCCGGTGGAGATCTATTTCACCGCGCGCAGCGTGCAGTTGCTGGTGCCGGGTGTTGCGGCGTCGCTGCGCGCCAGCGCCACAAACGACAAGACGATTCTCGACGCGATGCAAGAGGCGGTTGCGCATGGCGCATTGCTGCTGGCCTGCACCGATGCGCTGCAAGCCAACGGTATCGATCCGCAGCACCTGATCGCCGAATGCAGCGGTCGTGGTGGTGCGGTGCAGTTCATGGCCCGTGCCGGTGACCTGCGCTGGCGCACGCTGGTGTATTGATGCCACCCACCAACCCGATCATCGCCAGCCTGCATTCGCGCCACTCGCTGGGCAGCAAATATCTCGCCGAGCCGGGCCCGGACGATGCGGCCCTGGCGGTGATGGCCACCGCGGCATTGCGTGCGCCCGACCACGCCGGGCTGGTGCCGTTCAGGTTCAAGGTCGTGCGTGGCGACGCACGCGCGCGGCTGGCAATGCTCTTCGAGCAAGCCGCGCGCGACGCCGGCAAGGACGCTGCTGCCGCGGCCATCGACGCCGACCGCGCCTTGCGCGCACCGGTGACGGTGGCGGTTGTCGCCCGCATCGACCTCGGCCACCCGGTGGTGCCGGCGCATGAACAATGGGCCGCGGTGGGTGGTGCGCTGGCGAACTTTCTCAACGCGGCGCATGCATTGGGCTACGCCGGCAAGATGTTGAGTGGGGCCAAGGTTCGCCACCCTGCGGTGCAGGCGGCGTTTTGCGAGGCTGGTGAAACGCTGGTCGGCTGGGTGGCGTTGGGCACCGCGACGCGCTTACCGACGCCCGGGCATGCCAAGGCCGGGCTGGCCGAAGTGCTGATCGACTGGGCGTGACGGCGCTTGCAGCTCAGGTCGCGCTATGCGCCAGGTCGCGCAAGTGGGTTGGCCCGACGCGGTCTTCGATCTGCGCCATCAGTGACTTGAACAGCCCGAGCAGCGCAGCCAACTCCAGCGTCACAAACATCGGCCCGACAAGCAGGCCCACCAGGTCGTCTGCAAACGCCGGCTTCTGGCCTTCGTAGTAGTGGCCGACAAACTGGATGACCCAGCCGACGACAAATGAGCCGACCCCCCAGGCCAGCCAGAAGGTGGTGCTGTCGGTGGGCACACGGTGCGCCAGCAAGATCAGGATGCCGACGACGACGGTTGATGCCACGCCGATGCCAATATGGCCGCGGGTCAGCATCCACCCAGCGACCAGCGCAAAGACCAGCCAGGCGGGTGTCAACAGCAGCCCACCGAGCCCGAACGCGGGTTGCGCGAGCAACACGCCGACGCCGAAGACGATCATCGGCACGCCAATGAAATGGGTCTGGATGTTGCGGCGGTCGCGGTGGTAGCGCGCGTACTGCGACAGCAAGTCCAGGGCAGGGCGGAAGGGTGTGACCATGACCGGATTCTCCTTGGCCGGTGATGTTAGTCCAGGCTCCTAGAATGCGGCACCCCTGGAAAGCATGGAATGACGATAAAGAACGACCGCTGGATCCGCGAAACCGCACAACGCACCGGGATGATCGAACCCTTCGAACCCGCGCTGGTGCGCGAAAAAGACGGCAAGAAAATCATCAGCTACGGCACCTCGAGTTACGGCTACGACATCCGCTGTGCGCCGGAGTTCAAGGTCTTTACCAATATCTACAGCACCGTGGTCGACCCCAAGGACTTTGACGAACGCAGCTTCGTCGACATGGAAAACGAAGTCTGTGTCATCCCGCCAAACAGCTTTGCGCTGGCGCGCACGATCGAGTATTTCCGCATCCCGCGCAACATCCTGACCATCTGCCTGGGCAAGAGCACCTATGCCCGCTGCGGGATCATCGTCAACGTGACGCCTTTCGAGCCCGAATGGGAAGGCTTCGTGACGCTGGAATTCAGCAACACGACGCCGCTGCCGGCCAAGATTTATGCCGGTGAGGGCTGTGCGCAGGTATTGTTTTTCGAGAGTGACGAGCCCTGCGAAACCAGCTACAAGGACCGTGGCGGCAAGTACCAGGGCCAACGTGGTGTGACGCTGCCCAGAGCCTGAAGGATCGCGCGATGAAATGGGAAGGTCACGAACAAAGCCAGAACGTCGAAGACCGCCGTGGCGAAGGCGGCGGCGGGCTGGGTGGGCTCGGTAGGCTGGGCGGGGGCGGGCGGCGCCTGGGTGGCGGCCACGGCATCGGCCTGGGCACGATCGTGATCGCGCTGGCGGCGGGCTGGATCTTCGGCATCAACCCGCTCACCGTGCTCGGGTTTCTCGGGGGTGGTGGCGGTGAGGTCGGCCCCGCCGACATGGCGGTCTCGACACCCGGGGCGGCAAAAGCGCCACCCGCCGACGACCGTGCGGCGCTTTTTGTGTCGACCGTGCTGCGCGATACCGAAGTCGTGTGGGGCCAAGTTTTCCAGTCCAGCGGCAAGACCTATCAGGTGCCCAAGCTGGTGCTCTTCCGCGGCGTGACCCGCACCGCCTGTGGCACCGGCGAGTCGGCGATGGGCCCGTTTTATTGCCCGGCTGACGGCCAGGTTTATATCGATCTGGCGTTTTACGACACCTTGAAGTCGCGCATGGGCGCGCCGGGTGACTTTGCCCAGGCCTATGTCGTCGCGCACGAGGTCGGCCACCATGTGCAGAACCTGATGGGCATCACCGCCAAGATCGACGGCATGCGCGGCAAGATGCCTGAAGCGCAGATGAACGCGCTCTCGGTGCGCGTGGAGTTGCAGGCCGATTGCCTGTCGGGCGTCTGGGCGCATCACTCGCAGCGCAGCAAGGGCTGGCTTGAGCAGGGTGATATCGAAGAGGCGCTGAATGCCGCTTCGCAGATCGGCGACGACACCTTGCAGCGCAAATCGCAGGGCACCGTGGTGCCCGAAAGTTTTACCCACGGCTCGGGCGCGCAGCGCGTGAGCTGGTTCAAGCGCGGCCTGCAGGCGGGCAACGTTGCGCAGTGCGATACCTTCAATTCACGCCAGATCTGACCCTGAGCGGGTGCGAACAAATCCACCATGCGCGGCTACCGCCAGAACACCGCACTCATCGAATCGTGGTTCGAGCTCCTGCCGCTGCAGCAGCAAGCCAACGCGCGCGCGCTGCACGCACTGGTGCTGGCCAACGCGCCAGAGCTGGAGACCACGGTGCGCGGCGGCAGCCTGGTCTATGCGCATCGCGGGCTGCATGTGCTGGCACTGGCGCCCTACCGCACGCACATCCACGTGCAGGTCTTCCGCTCCGGTCCGCTGCTGATGCGCTTCCCCGAGCTCGAAGGCAGCGGCCGAGCGCTGCGCCAATTGCGCGTCCGCCATGGCCAGCAGTTCGACACCTTGCTGGTCGAATCCCTGGTCAAGGCGGTAGCGGTCGAAGCTGAAGGCTACGTGCCGCTGCGGCGTGAGCGCCCGCCGGTCTGAAGCCCCAAGGCCGGCCGAGGCCGGCCGCCCCCCAAGGGGATCAAGGAAAGTGGCCGAACCACATTTCCTTGAGATCCGCTAACGGTCCAGCGCAGCGGCGAACCAATCGCAGCGCAGGCGGTGCTTGCGGTGCAGTCTGGTGCGCAGAGCGACGTACAACGTCGGCGATGCCACCGCAAGTACCGACATCGCCAGGCCGAAGCCTGAGCCGAGCATCGCGCTGGCCGGCAACCCGACGAGGCCGATGACCCAGCAGGTCAACAGCAGATCCCAGACCACGAGTTCGATCCGGTGACCTTCGCGGTGCGTGAGGTGCCAACGTTTGACGCGGCTCATCTGCTGCAGTGTCATGGGCGACTCCAGGTTCTGGTGAGCGCATTCTAGACCCGCAGTCAGCTTCGTGTAAGGCGAGTTGACATGGCTTCTGCGGCCTGTTGCGGCGCTGAACTGGGGATGGGCGCGCCGGCATCGGGTGCTTACGCTCGGTCGACCGCAGCCCCCGAAAGCAGCCCGCCATGGCCACTCGCATCACCGCCGCGTTACGCTCGACAGCAATCGAAATCGGCGGCAAACCCGCCGGGTTTCTGGCCAGCGCCAGCGTGCCGCAGATCGATTGGCCGCGCGCGGCGTCGATGCCGCCGCCCAAGCGCGGCGAGGCCACCGTCATCGGCCCCTTTGCCGCCAGCCTGGGGCCGTTTGCCGGCTCGGCGGCGATCGCCGGCCCGGGTGAGCTGCTGGACTGGCTGCTCACGCTGCCCCGCGGCACCTCGACCGCGACGGACGGTGCGTTGCTCGAGGCTGATTTCAATTTCAACATCAAGCGGCGTGTCGACTGGGCCGGCGGCCTGCTCCGTGAAGTGCAGTGGCCGACACTCGATGCCCGCGAGGGCAAAAAACCTTTCAGCGTGGGCTTCAAATGGCAGCCGGCGACGATTGCATTCAGCACCGGCGGCGGCAAGGTTGCGGGCACATCGGGCGCCAAGACCAAAGCCTGGCTAACGTCGAACTTCCGCTTCAGCCTGGGCGCCGGCAAGATCGACAGCAAGTTCGTCAGCCGGGTCGAGATGCCATCGCTTCGCGCCAAAGTGGCCGCCGACACCGGCCAGACTGTCGGCCGCGGTCGTCGGCCGGCGACACCGGGCGGTGTTGAAATCGGCCCGCTGCGGGTGGCCTTCACTGGCGCCGGGCGTGAAGTGGCGCTGGACTTCGCCCGCGCCGCGATGAAAAGCGGCGTCAGCCCGGCAACCGACAACATCGATGTCACGATCGAGATGCTCGACACGGCGCTGAAAAAGACGCTCGGCACGTTTCAGCTTGGTGGCTGCCTGCTGCTCAGCTACGAAGAGCCGGCCATCGACAACCAGGCCGACCGAGTTGCCGAGACGACGCTGACCTTCAGTGTCGAGTCTTTCGACTTTCAGGCTTGAAGGTTCCTGAGTAGATCCGGCTTTGCCGGGCTACTCAGATCCCCGCGGGGGGCGGCCGGCTTCGGCCGGCCTTGGGGCGCTCATGCGGCGACCGGGAATGTTCCTGGCAGCAGGATGCTGCGGTCGACGGTGCTGACCTTGGTGTGGCCACAAAAAGCCATCGTCAGCTCAAGCTCTTTCTGGATCATCTCCAGCGCCTTGGTCACGCCGGCCTGCCCCATCGCACCCAGGCCGTAAAGCATGGCGCGGCCGATATAGGTGCCGCGTGCGCCGAGGGCCAGCGCCTTGACGACGTCCTGCCCGGAGCGGATGCCACCGTCCATATGGACTTCGATCCGGTTGCCGACCGCAGCGACCACCGCCGGCAGGGCTTCGATGCTCGACTGCGCACCATCGAGTTGGCGCCCGCCGTGGTTGCTGACGATCAACGCGTCAGCACCAGAGTCGACTGCAAGGCGGGCGTCATCGACATCCTGGATGCCCTTCAGGATGAGCTTGCCGCCCCAGCGTTTTTTGATCCACTCGACATCGCCCCAGTTCAGCCGCGGGTCGAACTGCTGCGCCGTCCACGCCGACAACGAGCCCATGTTTTCGACGCCTTTGACGTGCCCGATGATGTTGCCGAAGTTGTGCCGTCGCGTGCCCAACATGC
>JANOKR010000597.1:0-5116 GCA_031419315.1 Betaproteobacteria bacterium | reverse complement strand
GCTAACGCCACACCTTATCGGCAAACGAACCTCGTCGCCACCAGCGCGGCGTATCGTGCCGCGGCGGGCACGTCTGGGTCACCGCCAACGGCACCGGGCTGTCCAGCCAGTGGGTGGGTGATGTCGGTGGCCTGCCGCGGTACCAGGACGACCTGCGCATCGTGACCATTCCCGGGCCGGTTGCCGGCCCAGGTGTCGCGCCAGCGCAGCCAATCGTCGCGGTGGGCACGCCGACCGGCGTGGCCTTCAATGGCGGTCAGCACTTGCGCATCTCGCAGGGCTCGATCGTCGATTCCCCGGCTCGTTTTTTGTTCGCCACCGACAACGGCGTCATCTCGGGCTGGACCGAGCGCCGCAATGCCGACGGCAGTGTTGACCGACCGCACAACGCTGTCGCCGTGATCGATCAATCATCAACCGGAGCCCAATTTTTTGGCATCGGTGTCGACGAATCGAGCGGTCGGCTGGTGGCCGCCAACTTTGGCGTGGACCCGGGCTTGCGTGTCTACGACGGGGCCTTCAACGACATCAGCGGCAGCGCCGGTTTTGCCTATCCTTTTGGCGGCGCTTATCAGCCCTTCAACGTCCAGGCCCTGGCGGACTCGATGTTCGCGAGCTACGCAGCATGGGGAACGCCAGGTGAAGAAGTCGCTGGCGCCGGGCTCGGCCGGGTCGCCGAGTTTGCATTTGACGGCAGCCTGAAGCGGGTCTGGGGCGACGGCACCGGGCTCAACGCGCCATGGGGCATGGCCATCGCGCCGGCGGACTTTGGCGCGTTTTCCAATCACTTGCTGGTCGGCGATTTTGGTGACGGCCGCATCGCTGCATTCGAGCCCGACAGCCGCCAGTTCGCCGGCTACTTGCTCGATGCAGCGGGCCAGCCGGTGGCCATCGAAGGTCTCTGGGGCTTGCAGTTTGGCAACGCTGCGAGCCTGGGTGAATCGAGCCGGTTGTATTTTGCCGCCGGCCCTGAAGACGAGATCGCGGGCCTCTTTGGACACCTCGCCGCGGTACCCGAGACGAGCACCACGGTCGGGATGCTTTTGGGCCTGGCCGGTGTCGCCAGCTTTTCACGCCGCCGCATCGGGGCAAAATAGGCGGGTGCCGACCTCCCGCAAGACTTCACCACCCCACCCGACCCGCGCCGAGGCGTTGACACGATTGCGCGAACGCCGCCGCTGGGACATCGCCGTCATCGGTGGCGGCGCCACCGGCCTGGGCGTGGCGCTCGACGCTGCGGCGCGCGGGTTTTCAGTGGTCCTGCTGGAGAGCGAAGACTTCGCCAAGGGCACCAGTTCGCGCGCGACCAAGCTTGTTCACGGTGGTGTGCGTTATCTCGCACAGGGTGACATCAGCCTGGTCTACGAAGCGCTGCGCGAGCGCGGTGCGCTGCTGGCTAACGCGCCACATGTGGCGCAGCGGCTGGCGTTTGTGGTGCCTTCGTACAACTGGTGGGACCGGCCGTTCTATGGCATCGGCCTGAAGATGTACGACGCGCTGGCCGGCCGGCGCGGCCTCGGGCCGACCGAATTTTTGTCAGCCCGGCGCACCGCCGAGTTGATGCCCACGGTGCAGCAAAAGGGCCTCTCGGGCGGCGTCAAATATTGGGACGGCCAGTTCGACGACGCCCGCCTGGCGGTGCTGCTGGCCCGCACTGCGGCGGCACGCGGCGCGCTCGTGCTCAACCATGTCGGCGTGGTGTCGTTGAAGCGCACTGACGGCAAGGTGCAGGGCCTCGTCGCCGAAGACCGAGAAACCGGCGAGCGCTTCGAGATCGATGCCGGCTGCGTGGTCAATGCCACCGGCGTCTGGGTCGATGCGGTGCGCGCGATGGACCGCGATGCCGGTACGCCGCCGAAGCCGCCGATGGTGGCGCCCAGCCAGGGCGTGCACCTCGTCGTCGACCGCAGTTTTTTACCCGGTGGCTTGGGGTTGATGGTGCCCAAGACCGAAGACGGCCGGGTGCTGTTTGCGGTGCCCTGGCTGGGCAAGACGATCCTGGGCACGACTGATACGCCGCGCGACGATATCGTGCGCGAGCCGGTGCCCTTCAAGGCCGAGGTTGACTTCATCCTGCGCGAAGCCGGGCGCTACCTGACAAAAGCGCCGAAGCGAGCCGATGTGCGCTCGGTCTGGGTCGGCCTGCGCCCGCTGGTCAAACCGTCCAACGACGCTGGCGAGAACACCAAATCGATCTCGCGCGAGCACACCGTGGCCGCCGGCGCGTCGGGCCTGGTCACGGTCACCGGCGGCAAGTGGACGACCTACCGCGCGATGGCCGAAGACGTGCTCGACCGCTGCATGGCCGCCGGGCTCCTCGAGCGGCGCGCCGGCGGTGTCACCGAATCGCTGCCGCTGCTTGGCGCGGCGCCCGGCCGGCCGATCGGCGAGGCGCCGGGTGAACATCTGTACGGCAGCGAGGCGGCGCTGCTGCGCCTGTTGCCTGGCGCTGACCGCTGGTTGTGGCGCGATGCCGAATCCAACAGCGGCGGCTTGAGCGAAGCGATGGTGCGTTTTGCGGTGCGCCACGAGATGGCACGCACCGTCGAAGATGTGCTCGCGCGGCGCTGCCGATTGTTGTTCCTGGATGCCAACGAAGCGGCAGCCCAGGCCGATGCGGTGGCGGCGATCCTGGCTGAAGAGCTCGGCGCGGCCTTCGATGCCAACAAGTCGGCGGCGAGTTTCAAGGCGCTGGCGGCGCAGTACGCGCGCGTGCCTTGACCGGCAGCTGGCGAGGAGCTACTTTTTCACGGCCTCGCTGTTGAACTGCCGTTCGGGAGTGACCTTTCGCGGCGCGCCGACCACGGTCACCACCACCGAGCTGCCCCGCGCTGCGCTTACGCCAGCGGGCGGATTCTGCGCGACGATCGAGCCGATACGCGCACCCGCGATCGTCACCGTCAGCGGCGTGCCGAGCTTCATGCCCTTGGCGTCCAACACCTTCAGCGCGGCGCTGAGATCCAGGCCGATCAGCGAGGGCACGCTGAAGACACCCCGGTCGATCACAAATTCAACCGCGCTTCCGGCCTCGACCGACAGGTTGGCGGGTGCCTGCTGGCTGACGACGCCGTCGGCCACGTCGGTGACCGCACGTGTGTCGATATCGAGGAAAACACCTTTGAGCTTGAGCCGTTCGACCTCGAGCCGCGCGGTTGCTGTCGACGCACCGACGAAGGACGGCAACCAGACGCCGGCCGGTGCAGGCTGAGCCGGTGGTGATGCGCCCACCGGCGCGCCTGCGACCGACGGCACACCAACGTCGCCGTTGGGCACCCGCGCCACCCACCAAAAGCCAGCACCCACGAGCAGCAGCAGGCCGGCCGCAATGGCCCCGATCAAGCCGCCGCGCCGCGGCGCCGACGGCGCGGCGGCCGGGGCACTGGCCTGCGCCGATGGCCGCGGCATGGAGACCATCACCGAGGGCGCCGCGGATTGCGACGCCGAAATTCCAGCGCCCTGCTTCGCCCGGTCTTCAAGCACCGCAAGCAGCTGCTCGACACCCCTCACCGGGTCGCGCCGCATGTCCACCGCCTGCACCGTGCGAAACCCCAGCGGCGGCGAGACATCGTCGAGCAACACCGGGACGAGCACGCCGCGGCGCAGGCCTTCTTCGGCCTCGGTCAAGACCCAGCTCGATCGCACCGAGGCCTCCGACCAGAAGACCAGCACCGCTGCCGACGCGTCCAGCGCTTCGGCAATTGCCTGGTCGAAGCGCACGCCGGTGGGAATCGTTCGATCCCACCAGATGTTGAAGCCCGCCTGTTGCAATGCGTCGGCCACCGGGCGGATGCGGTTGCGGTCTTCGCTGGCGTAGCTGAAAAACAGCATGCCTTGCGCATCGCTGGCGGGGGATGCGCGCAAAGGGCGCGGCGCTGCCGCCGCTGCGGCTGTCGTTGACGGGCGCTGGGGTGGTGCTTGCGACGGGGCTTGTAATCTTGACTGCGCCTCGGCCGCGATGCTTGGGGCGGCCCGGCCCATGCCGCCGCCCAGGCGCCGGCCTGGATCGTGGGGGTGCGCGGCTGGCGCTGCGGCGCCGACCGCAGCACCGACCGCAGCACCGACACCGGCACCGACACCAGCACCGATGGCCGCGCCCGGGCCCCGTGGCGCGCCCGTGGTCTGCGTGGTGGGCGCCTTGATGCTGGATATCGGCGACAGCATCGGCTTGAGTGGCGCTTCGGGCAATGGTTGCGGCGCTGCGTCGGGCACCACCTGCAGCGGCAATTCGGGTGCAGGCCAGGGTGGTGTTCCGGCCGCTAGCCGATCGACAAAAACACGGTAGCTGTTGGCGATCGAAAAGCGGTCACCCGACCGCCGCACGGCGATCTCTTCGCCATACGCAAAATCGGGCGTCTGCTGGATCTGCACCGCGTCGAAGTACTCGTTCAGGTCGCAGTTCTTGAGGCCATAGGCCTGCGCCAGCAAGTCCTGGAACATCGGCTGGTAGCCCGACACGCCAGCATCGACATCACCAAACCGCCAGCGTGTGCGCAGGTCCTGCAGCGACGCTTCGATGCGCGAGGGCAGTGGGTAGATCAGCAGCGGGCGCAGGTCGTCCGACTTGAGCCGGTACGCGGTGGCACGCGAGACGAGGTCGTGCACACCGGTCAGGCTCTGCTGGTTGGGGGTGAAGACGACGACCAGCTTTTCGGGCAACAGCGACGTGCAGATGCCGCTGATGTCGGTAACGCCGGTGCGCGAATCGACGAGCACCCAGCGGAAGCGCAAGCCCAGCCGCTCGGCCAGCATGCGGTACAAGCTGGGCGCGCGCGCGAACAACCGCTCCCAGTTGAAGGTGGTTACGCGCTTGGCGTACTGGTTGTCGTCGTTGCGCCCGGCGCGCAGGATGCGCACGTTGGCGACATCGGTATCGCCGATGTATTGGTCGAAGGTGACGCTGTCCAACGCGGCGGCGGCGTGCCGGTCGGCTTCCTCCGGCGACCCAGGTGGTTCGCTGGGCAAGGCCGATTGCAGATCGAGTAGCAGGTCGATCAGGCCGGGGCCGGCGTCGAGGCCGAGGTCCAACGAAGGTGTGCGCGGCCGCAGTCGCGGCGGAAAGTAGCGGTGCAGGCCGGGTGCTTCCAGATCCCAGTCGACGACCAGCACCTGCTGGCCC
>JANOKR010000596.1:0-13147 GCA_031419315.1 Betaproteobacteria bacterium | reverse complement strand
ACAGCGGCACCACCGAACCGGAAGACCCCAGCACGTTGCCAAAGCGAACCATCGAATACCGCGTCGGCCCGTCGGGCTGTGCCGCGGCCATCGCCTGCAATACCATTTCCGCCAATCGCTTGGTGGCCCCCATCACGTTGGTCGGGCGCACCGCTTTGTCGGTGGAAACGAAGACAAAGGCCGGCACCCCACAACGCAGCGCCGCGCGCGCTGCAACCCAGGTGCCGATGACGTTGTTGCGCACACCCTCGGCAAGGTTGTGTTCGACCAGCGGCACATGTTTGTAGGCGGCGGCGTGATACACGATGTCAGGGCGCATCGCGCGCATCACGGCGATCATGCGAGCCTCGTCACGCACCGAACACAGCAGCGGCACCAACTCGCAGGGCGGCAGTTGCGCGTGCAAAAGCTTCTCGGTCAGTTCGCGGTGGATGGAGTACAGCGCGTACTCGCTCTGCTCGACGAGCAGCAGCCGCTTCGGCCGCACCAGCAGGATCTGCCGGCACAGTTCGCTGCCAATCGAGCCACCCGCCCCAGTGACCAGCACCGTGCAGCCGGTGGTGTAGCGGGACATCAGCAGCGCGTCGGGTTGCACCGGCTCGCGGCTTAGCAGGTCTTCGATCTCAAGCTCGCGCAGGTCGGTGGCCAAGACCCTGCCCTGTGTCAACCCCATCAAGTCAGGCAGTGTTCGCACGTGCAGACCACTCGGCCGCAGTTCGTCGAGGATGCGGTTTCGCCGGGCCCGGTCGAGCGAAGGAATAGCGAGCAGGATCTCGGTCACGTCCTCGCTGTCGACGACCCGGTGCAGATCGGCCGGGGCGTGGATCGTGATGCCGTTGATCGACTGGCCCCGCAGGGCCTTGTCGTCGTCGAGGTAGCCGCAAACGCGGATCTCCGGGCTGTTGCGCAGCGCCGCCGCGAGCCGCGTACCCGCTGAACCCGCACCATAGATCAGCGCGTGGCGCCGCGGTGCCATCGCTCCCCGCCCGCCACCGCGACCAAACCAGACCCGCACCGCCAGTCGCCAGCCGCCGATCAACATCAGCGTCAGCACCGGCTGCATGAACCCCAGGCTGCGCGGCACATCCGGGAATCGGAACGACAGCAACACAATCGCGTACAACATGCCATAGACAAATACGGCCTGGACGACGGCGACCAGCGTCGCCATGCCGCTGAAGCGGTAGATCGTGCGGTACAGCCCGAAGTAGGCAAAACAGGGCACCGCCATCAATGGCGAGAGCAGGTACGGCACCCACTCGCCACCGATCGGCGCGTGCAGTCGGTCCAGGCGCCAGGAATGGGCGATCCACACCGCCAAAATCAGCATGCCGACGTCCACCACCAGTGCGATCGTTCGCTTGGATCGGCGCGAGGCCTGCCAGAGCGCCCTCAGAAGGCGCGAATGCGCACGCAGAGCTATCTTCGTACTCACGCCGAGGCCTGCTGCATCACGATGCGCACCGCGTCGCAGGTCTGGTCGATCTCGCCGGCCGTCAAGGTGGGGTGGACCAGGAACATCAGGCTCGTCTGGCCGAGTTCGTGCGCGATGGGCAGCGGGCGCTCGGGACGCAAGCCAGTCCCGTCAAACGCTTTTTCGAGGTACACCTCGGAGCAGGAGCCGTGATAACAAGGCACCCCACGCGCGACGATGGCCTCGACGATGCGGTCACGCGACCAACCCGCGCGCAGGGATTCAGGCCGCACATAGGCGTAGAGGCGATAGTGGGCGTGGCTGTCATGCGCGGGTGGTGAGGGTACACGCAGGGCGCTGAACTCACCACATGCTTGGGCGATGCGCTGCGAATTGCGTGCGCGCTGCTGCGTCCAGTCGGCGAGCCGGCGCAGCTGGATGCGGCCGATCACCGCCTGCATCTCCAGCATGCGCCAGTTGGTACCAAACGACTCGTGCAACCAGCGATAGCCGGGGGGGTGCTGGCGCTTGTAGACGGCGTCAAAACTCTTGCCGTGGTCCTTGTAGCTCCACATGCGCGACCACAGTGCTTCATCGTCGGTGGTGACCATGCCCCCTTCGCCGCCGGTGGTGATGATCTTGTCCTGGCAAAAACTCCAGGCACCGATGTCGCCCCAGGCGCCGACCATGCGCCCGCGGTGCCGCGCACCATGGGCCTGGGCGCAGTCTTCGATGACCTTCATGCCATGTTCACGCGCGAGCGAGACGATGGTGTCCATCTCGCAGGGCCAGCCGCCAAGGTGGACGCAGATGATGGCCTTGGTGGCGGGGGTCAGCGCGGCGCGGATGGTGTCGGCAGTCAGGTTGCCGCTGTCACGGTCGACATCGGCGAAGACCGGCCTCGCGCCGGCCGTGACGACACACGACACCGACGCGAGGAAGGTGCGCGGCGTGACGATCACATCGTCACCGGGCCCGATGCCCAGGGCCTTCAGCGCCACATCCAATGCCAACGTGCCGTTAGCCAGCGATACCGCATACGACGCCCCGGCCCAGCCGGCGAACTCGCGTTCAAACTCGCGGCATTCCTGGCCGGTCCAGTAGTTGACGCGGTTCGAGCGCAGCACCGCAGCCACCGCGTCGGCCTCTTCGGCGGTGAAGGCGGGCCAGGGGGAAAACGGGGTGTTAAGCATCGACACCCTTCAATCTTGCAGCCGGCGTGCCGGCCACCACGTGGGCGCCGGGTACGTCCTTGACAACCGCCGCGCCGGCACCCACCACCGCGTCGTGACCAATCTGGATGCCGTGACGAATGGCAGCACCGATGCCGACCCAAGCCCGGTCACCAACATGCACGCCGCCGCCCAGGTGAGCCCCAGGGCTCACATGTACGGTCGACCCGAGCACGCAGTCGTGATCCACGCTTGACGAGGTATTGACGATGCAACCCGAGCCGAGTCGAGCACCGGCGTTGATGACCGCACCGGCCGCTACCATGCACCCCGGCCCGAGCGTGGCAAACGAACTGACCACGGCGTTTGGGTGCACCAGGGTGACCAGGCCCGCGCCCCGCGCCAGCAATCGCGCGATCCAATCGGCGCGAGCGGCGTTGTCACCAATCGCCACAAAAACATCATCCCCGTCGGACGCAGCGCGCTCGAAGGCGGCGGCATCGCCGACCACCGCCCACGGCCCGGTGTCGGCAGTCGAGCGATCATCGAACAGCGAAACGATCGCCCAGCGCTTCATGAGTTGGGCGATCTCCGAGACCACTCGACCATGACCACCTGCGCCAAGGATCACCAGTCGGCCTGCACTCACCTCGGCGCCCTCGCGTTGCCGCGAAACGGCTCGACCGTGGCATGGTTGATCGACGACACATCCTTGCGCGCAAAGACCTGGGCCCAGGTCAGCCAGAAGATCTTGAAATCCAGCCAGAGCGACCGGTTGTCGACATACCAGACATCGAGCGCGAATTTTTCATCCCAGCTCAGGGCATTGCGGCCATTGATCTGGGCCCAGCCGGTGATGCCTGGCCTGACGGCGTGGCGGCGCGACTGCTCCGCCGTGTACAGCGGCAAATAGTCCATCAGCAGCGGGCGCGGCCCGACGATGCTCATGTCGCCCTTGAGCACATTCCAGACCTCGGGCAACTCGTCCAGGCTCGTCGCCCTCAACGTTCTGCCCAGAGTTGTCAGGCGAGCCGCATCGGGGAGCGGCTGTCCCTGCCCATCGACGGCATCCCGCATCGTCCGAAACTTGATCATCGTGAACGGCTTGCCATGTCGCCCGGGCCGCATCTGATGGAAGAATACCGGCGCGCCAAGGGTCCAACGCACCGCGAGATAGACACCAAGCATCAAGGGCCAAAACAGCGCGAAACTCAGCACCGCAAGAAACAAGTCGAGAACACGCTTGATGAACATGACAGGTCGGTGGCGGTCGCAGCAGGCGACGCGGGCTGCAATTGTGCCAGCACCGCCTGTCGGTCGATTCACGCATCTGGCCCTGATGGTGCTGCTGCTCGGCTTGCTGTCGGCATGCGGCGGCGGCTCGGGGGCGGTTGGCGGGCCGATCGTCAACCCGAATGTGCTGTCGGCCGGGTTGGTGGCCCTGCCCGGCGGCGACGGCGGCAGAGCCGCGGTGCGGCTATTCCCGTCCGACGGCGAGACCTCGCGCTGGTGTGTCTATCGCGCCTGGCCCGATGAAACCATTCATGTGTTTGACAACTGCAATGCGGGCGCGCCCCAAGCAGTTGAGTTTCCCCGTGGCCACGAAGGCGAGTTGCTGCTCTTCAAGGTTCTGCCGGCCAGCGACCGGCTCTACCTGTTCACCTACGACGCGCGGCGCAACGTGCCTTCGGGCCGCATCCCCGGCGTGCTCATCGATGGTGTTGATATCTGGGAGCTCGGCGGCGCGCCGCGACTGGTCGCCGAGACGATGCCGCTGGGCGGATTTGACAACCTGATCCACGCTGTTGCGCAGCCCGGCGGCCTGACCGTCTGCGCGATCCAGCGCTGCTTCTCGGTAGTTGCGGGCAGCCCGCCGCAGGAATGGCAATTGGCCGGCCTCGGTGAGCGCCACTTTGTCGATCTGGTGCTCCACGGCGACAGCGTCGATGCGCTGGTCCGCAGCGCCGACAACGCCTCGACCGGCGAGCCGCCCACGTCGAGCTTCGCCTATGCGCACGCGCGACTGTCGCCGATGGCGGCCAGCGTGGAACCGATCAGCGCCGACTGCGTGCCGTTTCGATTTTCAGCGCCGGCCGGGATGGTGTCGTGGCGCTGCGCCGACACGCCCGCGGACTTTGCCGAGATTTTGCGCACCGATCTGGCACGCATGCCGCACGGCGGCCTGATCGACCTCGGTGCGTCGAACGAAGAGGGCCGCATCGCCTGGAACCAGGTCTACTACCTGAATGGCTTGATGCAGCTCGCGGGTGGCTCGCTGCCGGCCCTGTCGGCCGCTGCAGACTGGAGCCCGCTGAAGCAGCGCATCCGTGCCGAAGTGCAGCTGCTGGCGCTGCGCGGTGTGAGCTCCGACAGCGGCTACCAGGCCCGCCGCTACTCGCTGCGCCGCACGCCGCTGGTGGTTGCCTTGCATCTCGGCCGCATCGCGACAACCCTGGAGCGGGCAGCAAGAACCGGTCACGACTCACCCGAGGCGGCCAGCACGCGCAACCGGCTTTGGTCACAGTTGTGGGAGCTTCGTGGCACGCTGGAGCAGCTCGGGCAGGCGGTCGATGCCGGCCAGTCCTTTGTGACCCTCAAGCAGCGGCGGTCCGCGGATTTCTGGTGCGACGGCACCACCGCGCCCTTCAACTATCTATCGGCTTATGTCCACGGCTTGCTCGCGCTGCGGCCGGCGGATGCGGCCGCGCTTGATCGCGCGGCGCTGCTGATGCAACCGATCCTCAGACTCGAAGGCCTGGAGTCGGCTTCGTCGTGGCGCTACTGGTGGGCCGAGGGCCGTGACGGCTGGGCGGCCAGCGACGGGGTTTCGATCAACACCCCGGCCTATGCGGGCTACCCGTCGCTGGCACATATCTCGTACCGCACGATGGACGCCGCCGCGCTGTTGCGCCTGCATGCGCTGCACCCCGACGCGGTTTCGATGCAGGTCGTCGTGCAGCTGCGCCAGCTGTTGGCGCGCGGCGCTTTGTTGCCGGCATTGATGGAGGAGTTTGCCGATCGCGGCGAAGCCGTCTTGCTGGATCCGGCGGTGGCTCGCCGCTTCGCGCGCAGCGCCGGCCCCTGGGAGCTGCAGAGCCAGGTCTGGGCGCTCGAACAGCTGGCATCAAAGCGCTGACCGGCATGCGCTGATCGGCAAGGCCAGCCACTACACTGCGCCGAGCCCTTGGCTGCCGCCGCCGAACGCCGCTTCGGCCACATCCCCATCTCACGAGCTATTGATCGATGCGCGATTTCACCCTCGACGCTTATATGTCCGTCATCGCTGCGTTGCAGCGCGCCGGGGGTCCGATCTTCGGTGTCCTGCACTGGCTGCAGCAGGCCCCGCAGCGGGGGGCCGTGATCCGCCACGATGTCGATCGCCGGCCGCTCAACGCACTGGCCATGGCGCGAGCCGAGGCGGCGGTCGGTGTTCACACGACCTACTATTTCCGGGTTGTCGGCAGCGCCTACAACAAGGTTGTGATGCGCCAGGTCCAGGACCTCGGGCATGAGGTCGGCTATCACTATGAAGACCTCGCGCTGGCACACGGCGATTCCGCGGCCGCGCTGCGATCGTTCCAGGCCCACCTTGACGATCTCCGTCAGGCCGTCGATGTGCGGACCGCCGCAATGCACGGCAGCCCGATGTCGAGAATCAACAACCTGGACCTCTGGCAGCACGCCTCGCCGTCGTCCTTCGGACTCCTCGGCGAGGCCTTCCTGACCGTCGACTATCACGGCGTCCATTACTTCACCGACACGGGCCGCAGCTGGGGCGCTGGCGCGACCAACCTGCGCGACCGGCCGACCGGTGCACTGGCGCCCAAGCAGCCGGTGCAGTCGTCGGCGGATTTGTGCCGCTTCATCGCTGCAGCCCACCCGCAGCGGATCGCGTTGTCGGCCCATCCTGAACGCTGGGACAGCAGCCTGCCGGGCTGGGTGATTCAAGGCACGAAGGACCGATTCATCAACGCCGCCAAGGTGGTGGTCTCCAAACTGAGGTGAGTGCTTGACCATTCCTGTCATCAAGATGGCGCTCATCGGCGCCCTGCCCTCGTTCCTGAAGGTCGCCTACTACCGCCGCCGCGGCGCCAAGATCGGGCGCGGGGTCAGCCTCGGGCTGTTCTCGGTGATTCTGGCCGACGAAATAAGCATCGGCGACGGCACCCGGATCGGCCCGCTGTCTTTCATCCGCTGTCGCACGCTCGTGCTGGGCAACCGGGTCAGGATCGCGGCGATGGTGGCGATCGACACCTATGCGGTCAAGGTCGGCCACGACTCGGTGATCATGGAGCAGGTTGTGATTGGCGGTATGAAAACACCGCGCTCGCGGATCGACATCGGCGCCCGCGTGAAGATCTTCCCGTACTGCTTTCTCAACCCGACCGAACCAATCGTGATCGAAGACGAGGTTGGCATCGGCGGCTCGAACTACCTGTTCACACACGGGTCCTGGCAGTCGGTTCTTGACGGTTTCCCGGTCGGCTTCGGACCGATCACGCTGCGCAAAGGGGTCTGGCTGCCCTGGCGTGTCTTCATCCTGCCGAATGTCGAGGTCGGCGAATACTGCACGATCGGTGCCGGCGCGGTCATCAACAAGAGCATCCCGCCGCGCTCGCTGGCGGTCGGGTCGCCGGCGAAGGTGATCTCTGCCGACGGTGCGCACCTGAAGCTGAAAACGCGTGAGCAGCAGTGCGCGATGGTGCGCGACATGCTGCGCGAAATGGCCGAACTGCTGGCCTTTGAACGTGCCACCGTGAACGTCGCCGATGACGGCGCGGCCCAGGTCGTCAGCGTCACCAAGCCGCAAGCCACCACGCAGCGGGTGGTTTTCATGGAGTCCTGGCCAGCGCCACCGGCAAGCGCCGAGGTGGCGATCTCATTTGACCCGATCGCCGCCGATGTGCGCGCCGCGCTGGATGCCAATCAGACGACCTGGTTTGATCTTGCCGAACATCAATGCAGCATCGGCGCCAGCCCGCTGTTCGACGACGTGCGCAACTTCTTTTCGCGCTACGGCGTGCGCTTCAGCGTCGCCGGTGAAGCCGACATCTGAGCGCCCGCCCGAAGCGACGACGGGTGCGCCCGAATCCCTGTCGCGGCGCCGAGCAGATACCAAAACGGCAGCCACGCAAAAAACGCCGCGAGCAGACCCACCAGCAGCACCAGCCCGCCGATCGTCCACATCGGCCGGTAGGCATCATCGGATCGCACGGCCCAGGCGCCTCGCGCCAGCACAGCGATCAGGAGCAGCGACCCGACGCCACCAAGATGGCTTTGAACCGACAGCAGCGAGTGCACGTAGTTGCCCGGCCCGCAGCTCAGATGTTCGGCGGCGATCTCGCCGAGTACGGGCGCGTAGCTGAATTGCAGGGCACCGCAGGCGGCGAGGATCTCGCTGCGGCTGGCCAGGCTGGGTGTGTCCAGGATCGAGTCGACCTGCCCATAGTCGAGCAGGCGGGTCAGCGCCAGCACATCATCCAGACCGCCGACAAAGGCAATCAGGGTCAGAGCCAGCGCCAGCGCCGACAAGGTGCCGGCGGTGGTCCAGCCGGGGCGGCGGCGCCAAGCGGCTCCCAGCGACGGCAGCGCGACCGCCAGCAAGACGCCGGCGGCCACCAACAGCAACTTGTTCGAGCCGGTGAGTACCGCACAGCCCAACGTCGCCACACACAGCAGCGGCAGCCCCAGCAGACCGAGCGCGCGTCGAGGGTCGTATCCGACTCGCCGACGTACCCGGGCCAGCAGATACGCGCTGAGCAGGTTGACCGTCAGCGCATCGCCAATGGTCTGGTAGGTCTCCGCCCCGGCAAGCAACTCGGTTGAGACCAGCAACACGTCGTCGAGCGTGTTGGCCAGCAGGTAGATCGCGAGCAGGGCAACGGTGATGCCGTCGAGCACCAGGATGCGATCGAACCACATCAGCTGCGCCGATGACTGCGCCGCGGGCTCTCTGCCGACCACCAGATCGCTGGCCGCCAAGCCCACCAGCGCGCCGAGCACCAGGCCCGGCAACACACCACCCAACAGGTTGCCGACATGCTGCCAAAACACGGCCGGTTCTGGCGCGAGCAAAACCTTGCTGAAGTACCAACCCACGGCGCCAAGCACCAGCACCAGCGCCGTCAGTCGCTCCGCTGGAAAGCGCGGGCTTCGTACCAGCGCGACCACCAGGCCAGCGACACCGCTGTAGACGAGGACCAGGTTCAGCATCTGCGGCACGAGCCCCGAGGCGGTGCGCAAGGTCCAGGTTGCAGCCAGTACCGCGAGCCAGCAAACCACGAGGGCCAGCCCGGCCCGCGACTGCGCGGGTCGGGCGCCCAACAGTGGCCGCGGAGCCGCGCTCACGGCGGCGCCTTCGTGCCACCTGGGCAGTCGACGCTGATGGAGACGCCGTCCAGACGCAGCTGTGAAGCACCACGATGTTCGACCACCAGCGCGAGAGTGTCGGCGGCCGGCGGCAGCGGCATGCGGCGCAGCAACGTCGTCACACCCTTCTGCAGCGCCGGACGATCGCCGAGGATGCGCCTTTCGAGAATCTGGCCGGCCGCATCGCGCAGCACAGCCAGGAGCTGGATCTGCGCCTTGCCCGCC
The DNA here is from genome assembly GCA_031419315.1 of Betaproteobacteria bacterium. Classification (GTDB taxonomy): domain Bacteria; phylum Pseudomonadota; class Gammaproteobacteria; order Burkholderiales; family Burkholderiaceae_C; genus Rubrivivax. The sequence continues at coordinate 3,967 of JANOKR010000596.1, read as the reverse complement.
GCTTCGATACGAACCACCAGCTCGGGCCGGCCGACCGGGCAGGCGACGCGTGCGGCGCGCAAGTTGACCGCAGGGCCCATCAGCACGCGGCCGCTTTCACGATGGAAGAGACCAAAAAACCCGTCGTTGATCGACGTGACGCCGAAGTCGTACGGCTGCGCTGCCAACACAAATCGCGCGCGGCTCTTGCGCCCGCCGAGCACCACATGGGTCTGAAGCTGCCAAGGGCCGGCAGCGTCAAGTACAACAGGGCTGACCGGGGCTTCGGAGCCGGCGGCGTCGCCGCGCAGTTCGTAAATCTGATAGCCCTCGGCGTCGGACACCAGGGCCGCATAACGGGTGTCGGTGACCATCGACATCAGGCGCGACATATATGCCGGCGGCAGCAGATAGTCGGTCATGTGCACATGCGAGATGCCCAGCGATCGCAGCAATTGCCAGGCCTGGGCGTCGTCGGCAGCTTCGGCGTAGAAGGGCAGCAGGCGCGGGTCGAGATAGCTCACCATCCTGCGCCCGGCGTAAAACATGTCGGCCGGTTTCATGGACAGCACCAAGGCATTCGGCGGCGTCTCGTCGCGCAGGTAGCGCATGACCTCGAAATGCGGCCAGCGCGTGAGCTGTTCACTTTCGTTCCAGGCCACAAGATCGCCGCGCAGCTGCGACTGCCGGTATGAAACCAGCGTCAGCAGTTGGGCCGGCATCATCGCCAGCACCAGCACCAGCAGCCCGAGTCGCCAGCGGCTGCGGGTGCTGGCGGCGGCGCCGGCCGGGGCCGTCAACCCGGCGCCACCGAGCACGGCGATACAGGGGATCAGCACGAGCATGTAACGCTCGTTCTTGATCATCAGATCGATGCCCAGCGCCGCCGACACTGCAGTCGCGCCGGTGTACATGATGACCACCCCAAGCGCGGCCGACAACAGTAGGTCCACGTCATCGGCGGCAGCGCCGCCCAGCCCGCGCAGCCGGCGCCCGGCTGCACGCGCGGCAGGCGCCACGCCGAGCAAGGCCAGCCAGAAGGCGACCGAGTAGGCCTCGATCGAAAAAAATCCTTTGAGCACGCCGTACTGAATGATCTCGACCGGGTCGGAGATGCCTCGCTGCATCCGGAAATAATCGGCAAAACCCAGCGGGGCATAGGCAAAGACCGCCGGGTTATCGCTGATCGGCGAGCCAAAGGTCATCAGGTTGCGCAGGTACGGCGCGCCACCCACAAGCAGCGCAACGAGGACTGCCGCGCCAGCCGCCCGGCCACTCGCGCCAAACCGCGGCAGCAGAGCCATCGGCTCCGGCGCACGATGCTGAAGCAACAGCAGCGGCAACAGCAGGCAGGGAAACAGGATCGCCTGCGAATGTGTCCACAGCGCCAGCCCCAACATCAGCCCCAACGCGGCGCCGCGCCGCGCCGGCGTGGCATCGATGCCGACAAGCGCCGCAAACGCCAACGCCATGCCGAGCACCGGCAGCGGGTCGATGAGTGCCGAGGTGGCGCCAAGAAACAGGATCGGCGTGGAGACAAAGATGATCGCGGCGATGACCGCGGTGGCCGTCGAACGAATTCGGCCCAGCGCAAAGATGCACAGCGCGCCGGCGGCTAAAAACCAAGGCGCGATCCAGCGCAGCGCCTGGCCCGACTCGGCTTGCCCCTGGACGATATCGGCCAAGTAGATCAGTGCAACATAAAGCGGCGGATGCGTCCATGGGCCGAAAAAACCCGAAGCTGTGGTCTGCGGGTCGATCGCCGGATAGGCCGCAAGGTCACGGGCGTCAAAAAGGATCCGCCCAACGGTCGCGTATTCGAGGGCATCGTTCTGGATCAGCGGCACAAACGCCAGGTCGAACAACATCGCCAGCGCAAACGCGCCCAGCAGCGCCGCCGCGACGCGTTCGCCGACCGGTGCGACTGCGCCTTGACCAGGCCGGCGGCGCAGCAGTCGCAACGCCCAGGGCATCGGACACGCGATGATGAACAGCACCGCGACCAGGTGCAGCAGATGCGATCGACCTGGCAGCAGCCAGAGCACGAGCACAACCGCAAGGCCGAGCAGGAAAGGCCCCATGGCAACGCCGACGGCACGGTCGAGTTGGGCTGCCTGCGCCGCGCGGCTCCAAGGCAGGCGCGACGACAGGACCAGGCCGGCCAGCGAGGCGGTGGTCACCAACAGCAATGCCAGCATGATCACCATGGCCACGACTCAGCCGCCGCTACAGGCGCAGCATGCCGGGCCGGCAGCACGGCGGTATTTCACCGGTGCAGCCCAAACGTGTCGAGTTCGTTTACACGCCGGATCGCGGCGTTGAAGTCGACGCCGATGGTTTCGAAATACCAGCGCATCGTTTGCGCACGTGGGCGGTTTTCGACCAGGATATGTTCGAGCCCCTGTTCGCGGGTGATTTGGCCCTCACGGATCTGGTTGCTGCGAAAGGTGTCGAACTCGCTGAAGCCACAGGCGGTCATGTAAATGTAGTTGTAGAACGGCGCCGTGCCGTCGCCAATGCGCCAGGTGCTCGGGGAGTCCGGGGCGATCTCCCAGTCGTACTCGGACAGCAGGACCCTGTTCACCTCGTCCTCGTTCCACGTGAAGTGGTTGAAGATCGAATAGAAGTCGCTGCGCGGCTCGAAGTAGTACGACATGAAAGCACCGAAGGTATCTCTCAGCGAGGAGTTCAGGTAACGCGGGTTCTGCACGAAGCGCGTCCCGTAATAGGCGGCCAGCTTGGCCTTGCGCCCGAGAGAGAGGTAGTCCAATCGGCTCTTGTCAAAATCCGGGCTGACCCCACAGAAGCCGCTTTTGAAGTCGGTGTTCTCGAGCGGGTTGGCACACCACAAGTCCAGCGCGATGCCGGTCTGGCGCTTGAGTTCGTTGACGACGCGAAAGAAGTGTTTGTCACCGGCCATGAACAGCGGCACCAGGCCGAGGTCGGGTTTAGCCAGCCAGGCCGAGACGTTTTTGCGGATGTTGTCGCGTTTCATGCCCAGGTCGGCCGAGACCAGGATGTTCTGGATGCCGAGCTGGCCGCAGATGCGGGCGATGTTGCGCCGCGCCAGGTCGGTGACCATGCCCCAGTCGTAGACGAAGGTGATCGGGTTGAGGCCGAACTCCTTCTTGATGAGGTGCAGGCCGTAACTCGAATCACGCCCGCCGCTGAACGCCACCAGCGCGTCGGGCTTGCCGCCAGCGCGCCGGTATTTGGCCAGGCTGTCGATGAAGGCCTGCTTGGTGTCCACCGGGTGCATGTGTGCATAGCGCGGCTTGTAGCTGCGGCAGTAGTTGCACACGCCCTTGCCGTCGTACTGGATGAACGGGAAAGTTTCCGGCAGCAGGCAGGCCGTGCAGCGCAACAGCGCGCGCATCCGGTTTTCGTTGTAGCGCAGCAGCGATTCGTCAGCGGTGCTGGTGGCCAGCACCGGCGCGCGCAACACGCCGGCGTGCAGGTCGGTGTGCGTCGCTGCGCGGGGCAGCAGCGACGTTGCCGGCCCGGCGTCCGGGCCCGCCAGCGTGAACGGCTGCGCCGTGGCGCCGGCTTTCAGCGAGACCAGCAGGCCATGGCCCGGTTGCACCCAGCCTGCCACCGGCGCCGCATCACCAGCCACACCGACCAAGCCCTTGATCGATTGCTCAAGGATGTAGCGCTCCGACGCAAAGACCAACATGCCCTGCACGCTGCTGTCGACAAAATAGAGGTCACCGGTATTCGTGGCCAGCGTGACGCTGTCGCTGCTCTCATGCACCCAGGCGATGCTCGCCGCCCCTTTCAACTGGCCGACCATGTGGCGTGTCGCGGCCACCGGATCGGGCTGCACCTGCATTTGGCTGGCGACGAGTGCGGCCATGACTTCGGTGTCGACTTCGGCATGCCGCGCCAGGCCCGGGTGCTGCGCCCAGAGGGCATCGACGTTGACGCAGATGCCGTTGTGGATCATCGACACCGCGCCCCAGCGCACCGGCTGGTTGTTCTGCGGCAG
>JANOKR010000595.1:0-5904 GCA_031419315.1 Betaproteobacteria bacterium | reverse complement strand
CTCGGCGCCAGGCGTTGGTTGACGAGGTCGAGCGCGACCACATGCGCCGCGCTGGCAAATGCGGCAGCGGTCGCCGCGGCATCGCCGGGCCGTGTCTGCGCGGCGATATTGTCCGGCGCGGCGTCGCACAGCGCGGGCGCGCCAGGGGCCATCGCGGCTTGCACGGTGGTCACGGCGGGCAGCGGGTCGTAGTCGATGTCGACGGCTTCGGCGGCTTCGACTGCGGCTTCGCGCGACGTGGCGACCACCGCCACAACGGCTTCGCCGACGAAGCGCACACAGTTGGTGGCCATCACAAGGCGCAGCGCGGTCGCGGCCGCGCTGCCGTCAGGCCGCAACAGGATCGGCGGAGGGCCGGGCATCGGCTTGAGACCAGCTTCGACGAGGTCGGTGCCGGTGATCACCGCGAGCACACCCGGCACGGCGACCGCAGCGACGATATCGATCTGTTTGATCGTTGCGTGGGCATGCGGCGAGCGCACAAATACCAGATGCGTGAGGCCGGCGCGCTGCAAATCGTCGGTGAACTGGCCGCGGCCGGTGATCAGCGCCGGGTCTTCGATGCGGCGCACGGTGTGGCCGCTGCCAAAACGCAGGGTCTCGTTGGGCGTATTCATGTCGAGACTCCGGCGCGCATCGCTAGACTGGCCTGCTGCACCGCGGTGACGATATTCACGTAGCCGGTGCAGCGGCACAGATTGCCTTCGAGCGCATCGACGATCTGCGCTTCGGTGGGCTGCGGCGTGGTCAGCAGCAGGCCGGCGGCGGACATCAACATCCCCGGCGTGCAGTAACCACATTGCAAGCCGTGGCAGGCCGAAAACGCGACTTGCAGCGGATGCAGTTTTTCAGCGCCACCCGATTGCGTGGCCAGGCCCTCGACGGTGGTCACGCTGCACCCTTGCGCCTGCAAGGCGAGGATGCTGCAGCTCTTCACCGCGGCACCGTCGACAAGCACCGTGCAGGCGCCGCATTGCGCGGTATCGCAGCCGATATGGGTGCCGGTCAGGCGCAAGGTCTCGCGCAGCAGTTGCACGAGCAGGGTCGTCGGAGCGACCTCGGCCTGCACCGCCTGGCCGTTGACTTGAAGCGTTAGAGGGGTCATCGATAAAGTCTCAAGTAGGGTGGGCCGCAGGGTGCGGAAAGGGTCGTCGCGGCAATCTGGCCGCCTGGTCACCAAGATCCCAGAACAGGCCGGTCATCAATTCGATCGCCTGGCGCGCCACCGGCGCGAGCAGGTGTTCGTCGGGCGCATGTTGCTGGCAGGCCGGGTAGCTGTGCGGCACCCAGACCGTCGGCAGGCCGAGGACTTCAGCAAACACATCGTTCGGCAGCGAGCCGCCGAGGTTGGGCAGCAGCGCCGGCACGATGCCGGTGCTGCGCTGGATCGAATCGAGCGTGAAGCGCACCCAGGCATTGTCGGGGTCGAGCCGGGTCGCCGCCATGACCACAGGTGCGCTGACGTCGATGTCGCCGAAGCCGCGTTCCGCAAGATGGGCCTGCACCTGATCTTGCAGCTGAGAGACATCGGTGCCGACGACAAAACGCATGTGCATATGCGCCTTGGCGCTCGGCGGGATGGCATTGATCGGGTGATCCGGGTTGCCGGTGCGGTAGGCCAGCACCTCAAGCGTATTCCAGGCGATGACGCGCTCGGTCGGTGTCAGGCCGGGCTCGCCCCAATCGGCGTCGATTTCAGGGTCGCCGGGGTCGCCACCAAAGGCCAGGCCGACGAGCGCGGCGCGCACATTCGCCGGCACCGGCGGTGGGCGCAGCGCGTCAATGAGGATGCGGCCGCGGCCATCGACGAGGCAGGCGATCGCATTAGCCAGCACCGTGCCCGGGTTGCGCAGCAGCCCACCCCAGTTGCCCGAATGGTGGGCACCGTCGCGCGATTTGAGCGTGAGATCAAAATTGGCGACACCGCGGGTGCCGAGAAAAACCGTCGGCCGCTGGCGCTGCAGGCGCGGCCCGTCGCTGGCGATCAGCGCATCGGCGGCGAGCTCGATGCGGTGCGCGAGGCAGAACTCGGCCAAGCCCGGCGAGCCGGTTTCTTCGCCGGTTTCGATCAGCCATTTGACATTGAAGCCGAGTTGGCCACCACGGGCTGCAAGCACCTGCGCCAGCGCCGCGATATTGATGCTGTGCTGGCCCTTGTTGTCGGCCGTGCCGCGGCCGTAGAGGCGCTCACCGTCTTGCATCAAGGTCCACGGCCCGGCGCCGCGGGTCCACGATTTGTCCTGGCCGCGGATGACATCACCATGGCCGTACATCAGCACCGCCGGCAGCGTTTCGGATTCATGCCGGGTGGCGATCAGGAAGGGGCCAAAAGCCGGCACCGGGTTGTCGTAGATCGCCGTGCTGAAACCGAGTGCGGCCAGCGACGTGGCCATCTCGTCGGCGACATAAGCGCGCAGCGCCGGCGCGCTGGCCGGGTCCTGGCTTTCGGTGCGGATGGCAACCCGTCGCGCGAGGTCGCGAAAAAAATGGCCGTCATCAAAATGCGCGCCGGCCAGCGCGAGAGCGGCGGCTCGTGTGCTCACAGAATGCTCACCGCGCGCTCACAGAATGCTCATCACACGCTCACGACTTGGCGACCAACGTGAAGTGTTCGACCTGCGGCGGCGTTGCAAAAAACGGCCCGACGATGGTGCGCCACTGCGCAAACAACGGGCCTTGGCGAAAACCCACGGTGTGGTCTTCGAGCGTGTCCCAGAAGATCATCAGCAGATAACGCTCGGGGCTTTCCAGCCCCTTGTTGATCTTGTAGCCGCGGAAGCCCTGGGCCTGGCTGGCGACGGTTTTTACGGCGCGCTGGAGGGCTTCTTCAAATGCGGCCTGCTGGCCGGGTTGGATTTGAATGTCGGCGATTTCGAGGATCAAGGTGGGCTCCTGGCGTTGGGGTCTGCCGCCAGTCTATCGGGGCGACCGTGGCGGCGCCTACACGCCGACGTATTGATGCAGCACATCCGGCTGCGCGCGCAGTTCGTCGGAGCTGCCCTGCCAGACGACGCGGCCCTTTTCGAGCACGCAGTGGCGGTCGGCCAGGCGCAATAGCGGGCCGATATTTTTGTCGATCACGATCATCGCCAGGCCGCGGTCCTTCAGGCCCTGCAGGCAGGCCCAGATCTCGGCGCGGATCAGCGGCGCCAGGCCTTCGGTGGCCTCGTCCAGGATCAGCAGCAGGGGGTTGGTCATCAAGGCGCGGCCGATGGCCAGCATCTGCTGCTCGCCGCCGGACAGGTTGGAACCCAGGTTGCGCTCGCGCTCCTGCAAGCGCGGGAACATCGCGTAGACGGTGTCGATGGTCCACGGCTGTGCGGCGCGGTGTCGGTTGCCGGCGGTGGCGACGAGGTTTTCGCGTACTGTGAGGTTGGGAAAAATCTGCCGGCCTTCGGGCACCAACCCGAGCCCGGCGCGCGCGACCTGATAACTCGGCCGGCCTTGCAGGTGCGCGCCGGCCATCGTTACCCGCCCGGCTTTTGGCGCAAGCAGGCCCATGATCGTTTTCACGGTGGTGGTCTTGCCCATGCCGTTGCGGCCGATCAGGGTCAGGCATTCACCCTTGCGCAGCGCAAGCGACACACCAAACAGCACCTGGCTCGTGCCGTAGGCGGTTTCGATGGCCTCGACTTCGAGCAGCGGCGGGCTGCTCGTGCTGGCGGCGCTGGTCATGCTGGCGGCGGGCGTGGTCACGGTTTTCACGCCGGCACCTCCTGCTCGCCGAGATAAGCCTCGCGCACATCGGCATTGGCGCGGATCGCGGCCGGCGTGCCGCAGGCGATCGGCCGCCCGTAAACGAGCACGGTGATGCGGTCGGCGAGCGCGAAGACCGCGTCCATATCGTGTTCGACGAGCAAGACCGTGTAGCGGCCTTTGAGCTTTTGCAGCAGCGCGACGACACCTTCGCTCTCAGTGTGGCTCATGCCGGCCATCGGCTCGTCGAGCAGCAGCAACTTGGGCGCGGTGGCGAGGGTCATCGCGATCTCGAGCTGGCGGCGTTCGCCATGCGCCAGTGTCGCCACCGGCCGCTGCGCTTGGGTCTCCAAGCCAACGAGTTGCAACGCCGCCATCGCCGGCCCGACGAGGGCCGCTTCGCTGGCCGCCGCGCGCCAGAAACCGAAGCTGTGGCCGGCATGCGCCTGCACCGCCATGCAGACGTTCTGCAGCACGCTGAAATCGGTGAAGACCGAAGTGATCTGGTACGACCGGCCCAGGCCGGCGAGCGCGCGACGGAAGGTCGGCAACAGGGTCAGGTCTTGCCCATCGAAGACGATGCGCCCTTCGTCGGGTTGGATCTCGCCGCCGAGCTGGTTGATCAGGGTCGTCTTGCCGGCGCCGTTGGGGCCGATCACGGCATGGATCTCGCCAGTCTCGAGCGTGATCGACAGATGGTCGGTGGCGAGCAGGCCGCCGAAGCGTTTGACGAGGCCGGTGACGACGAGGCTGCTCACTGGGGCACCCAACGGCCTGCGGCCGGTCCCGCCAAGCGGGAGGATTCGCACTTGGGGCGGCCCGGCGTGCTCACCGCTGATCCCCGTCACGCGCCGTGATCCAGCCGTACAGCCCCTGCTTCAAAGCGAGCACCACGAAGACGATGAACAGGCCGATCAGCGCCAGCCAATGCTGGTTGATCACGTAGTCGATCGCCGGCACGCCGACCTTCAGCGACGACAGGACTTCTTCGAGCGCGAGCAGCGCGACTGCGCCGACGACGGGGCCGATCAGGGTGCCCAGGCCGCCGAGCACGATCATCACGATGAGTTCGCCGGAGACTGTCCAGGCCATGTACGCCGGTGCCACGAAGCGCGTCAGGTTGGCGAGCAGCATGCCGGCGAGCACACAGACCAGGGCCGAGATCACGTAGGCGGTGAGCTTGTAGCGCAGGGTCGGGAAACCGAGTGCCGCCATGCGCCGCTCATTGCTCTTGCAGCCGCGCAGCACAACGCCGAAGCGGGCGTGGATGAGGCGGTAAAAAATCAACAACGTGGCCAGCAGCAGCCCATAGGTTGCGTAGTACAGGCTGTTGTTGTCGGCCAGGCTAAAGAAGCCGAAGTCGCTGCGTGCGGCCACCGGCAGGCCGTCGTCGCCGCCATATTCTTTCAGGCTCACGGCGAGGAAAAACAGCATCTGCGCAAAAGCCAGCGTGATCATGATGAAGGCCATGCCGCCGGTGCGCAGGCAGATCGCACCGACCGCCAGCGCCAGCACGCCGCCGGCGACGAGCGCAGCAAGGAGTTGCACAAAACCGTTGCCGACGCCGTGGTGCGACAAGATGCCCACCGCGTAGGCCCCCACGCCCATGTACATCGCGTGCCCGAAGCTGACCATCGCGCCGTAACCCAGGATCAGGTTCAAGCCGGTCGCGGCCAGCGCAAAGATCAGGATCCGGGTGAACAGGGTCACGTAGAAGGGCTGGTTGAACCAGGCCGCGAAAAGCGGCACCGCGCCCAGCGCGACCAGCACCGCAGCGGCGACGACGCGGCGCGGCGTGAGCTCAACCATGTTTGACCGGGAACAGGCCCGCCGGTTTGAAGGCCAGCACCGCGGCCATCAGCAGGTAGATCAACATTGACGCGATCGCCGGGCCGGCGGCCTGGGCCATCGAGCGCTCGAGGAATTCGCGCAACAACGCCGGCAAAAAAGCGCGCCCGACGGTATCGACGATGCCGACGATCAGCGCACCGTAAAACGCGCCGCGGATCGAGCCGATGCCGCCAGTGACGATGACCACCAGGGTCAGGATCAGGATCGGCTCGCCCATGCCCGACTGCACCGAGACGATCGGCCCGGCCATCAAACCGGCCAGCCCGGCCAGCCCCGCGCCGAGTGCAAAGACGAGCGAATTCAGGCCCTTGATATTGACGCCCAGCGCCGAGACCATATCGGCATTCGACGCCCCGG
>JANOKR010000594.1:0-2724 GCA_031419315.1 Betaproteobacteria bacterium | reverse complement strand
CCACTGGTATGCCGACGGCGCCTTGAAGAAGACCCTGCACGCCAGCGTGCTGCTGGAAGACCGGCTCGATCTGATCATCTGCCTGAACCCGCTGGTGCCGTTCGATGCCAGCCAGGCGCCGGCGCCGCGCCGCGGTGCGGGCATTCCGAAACTGGTGGACGGTGGGCTGCCGGTGGTGCTGAGCCAGACCTTCCGCAGCCTGATCCACTCCAGGCTGGAGTTAGGCCTGAAGGGCTATGCCGGCAGCCACCCGAACACCGACATCGTGCTGCTCGAACCCGACCACCGCGACGCGCAGCTCTTCCTGGCCAACACGTTCAGCTATTCGCGCCGCCGCCTGATGGCCGAACACGAGATCGAGGTCGTCGGTGAAAAGCTGCGCGCGATGATGCCGTGGATCAAGGCCAACAAGCTCGTCGACCGCAGTCGCAACTGAGCGGCAGGGGCCCCCGGCGCTGGCGGTATCCTTGTGTTCATGAACGACGAATCGCGCACCACGTCCGGAGTCGACGAGCCCGAGGCGCCGCCACGGCCTCGGCGCAAGGGTATCTACATCCTGCCCAACGCGATCACGCTGGCAGCGCTGTTCGCCAGCTTCTATTCGATCGTGATGGCGATGAACGGCCGCTTCGACGTCGCCTGCATCGGCATCTTCACCGCCGCCATCCTGGACAGCCTGGACGGCCGCGTCGCGCGCATGACGAACTCACAAAGTGCGTTTGGCGAGCAGATGGACAGCCTGTGCGACATGGTCGGCTTCGGCGCTGCGCCGGCGTTGATCATGTACGAATGGGCGCTCAAGGATCTCGGCCGCCTGGGCTGGATCCCGGCCTTTGTGTACATCGCTGGCGCGGCACTGCGGCTGGCGCGTTTCAACGTCAATATCGGCGTCGTCGACAAACGCTTTTTCCAGGGCCTGCCGAGCCCGGCCGCTGCGGCGCTGGTGATCGGGCTGATCTACGTGATGGACGATCTCGGCTTCAAAGAGGCCTACAAGATCGACTGGCTGGCCTGGACGGCGTTCGGCGTCACCTTGTATGCCGGGCTGTCGATGGTCACCAACGCGCCGTTTTACAGCTTCAAGGTCGTTGGTGGCAAACGCACAGTGCCGTTTGCAGTGATCGTGGCCATCGCGCTGGGCATCGCGTTCATCGCACTCGACCCGCCGCGTGTGCTGTTTGCGCTGTTCTGTATCTACGGCCTGTCGGGCTACGCGGTTTACGCCTGGCGCAAGGCCAAGGGCCGGCACGCAAGTGTGATCGCGACATCGACCGACGAGCCCGACGAGCAGGGCCTGCACCGTTGATGTGCTAAAGTCTTTTTGACATGTTTCGCGCCGCCCTCACTTCGCTTCTTTCGCTGCTACTACCCGGATTGCATTCGGCGCGCTGACCATCCACGACTTCATCTCTTCCGGATCAAAGGCCCGCCAGCGCAACGCAGCGGGCCTTTTTTCTTGTCTCCCCGGGCTGCGTGGCACAGAACCAAGCAAGGAACCGTGATGCCCATGCTCAACAACCCCGCCATCAAATACCGCGCGTTCCCGCCGGTGCCCTTGCCCGACCGCCGCTGGCCGAATGCTGTGCTCAGCCAGACGCCGATCTGGCTGAGCACCGACCTGCGCGACGGCAACCAGGCGCTGATTGAGCCGATGGACCCCGCGCGCAAGCTGCGCATGTTCGAGATGCTGGTGCGGGTCGGCTTCAAGGAAATCGAGGTCGGTTTCCCTTCTGCTTCGCAGGCCGACTTCGACTTCGTGCGACTGTTGATCGAGGGCCGTCATATCCCCGCTGATGTGACGATCCAGGTGCTGACCCCCGCTCGCGCGCCGCTCATCGACACCACCTTCGAGTCCCTGGTCGGCGTACCGCGCGCCATCGTGCATCTGTACAACGCCACCGCACCGGTCATGCGCCAGGTGGTGCTCGGGCTGGACGAAGACGGCATCGTCGAACTGGCCACGACACACGCGCGCCAACTTCGCGACTGTGCGGCCCGCCAGCCCGCCACGCAGTGGCGATTCGAGTATTCGCCAGAGATGTTCTCGGGCACCGAGCTGGCCTTCAGCAAACGTGTGGTCGATGCGGTGACGGCCGTTTGGCAGCCCACGCCGCAGCAGCCCTGCATCATCAACCTGCCGTCCACGGTGGAGCACTGCACGCCGAATATCTTTGCCGACATGATCGAGTGGATGCACCGCCACCTTGAGCGGCGCGACAGCATCGTGTTGTCGGTGCATCCGCACAACGACCGCGGCACCGGCACCGCGGCGGCCGAGCTGGCCCTGCTGGCCGGCGCCGACCGCGTCGAAGGCTGCCTCTTTGGCAATGGTGAGCGAACCGGAAATGTCGACCTCGTGAATATCGCGCTCAACCTGTACACCCAGGGTGTCAACCCGGGCTTGAATTTTTCAGACATCGACGCCGTGCGCCGTTGTGTCGAACACTGCAACCAGTTGCCGGTGCACCCGCGCCACCCCTACGTCGGCGACCTGGTCTACACCTCGTTTTCTGGCTCGCACCAAGACGCCATCAAGAAGGCCTTTGCCGCGCGCCAAGCGGGTGCGATCTGGGACCTGCCCTATCTGCCCATCGACCCCAAGGACCTGGGGCGCAGTTACGACGCGGTGATCCGCGTCAACAGCCAGTCGGGCAAGGGCGGCATTGCGTATTTGCTTGAGACCGAACACGGCCTGGAGTTGCCACGGCGCTTGCAGATCGAGTT
>JANOKR010000593.1:0-3411 GCA_031419315.1 Betaproteobacteria bacterium | reverse complement strand
ACGGTGCCGTCGTAGTGGCCGGCGCGCACGTACTGCAAGAAGTTGTCGACCGACTTCGGTGCTTTTTCGCGGTCGAGCTCGACGAGGATGTCTCCCGATGAGGTGACAAGTTTGACCTTGGTCTGCGCCCAGCTGTTGCTGCTGGTGGTCGTCAGGGCCGCAGCCAATGCGGCGGCAAACAAAAATCTGATCAAGACAGGCACTCCTTCAAATGAATACGTCGGTCAAAGGGATCAGCCCGGCGCACGCAGCAGCTCGCGCGCCAGGCGCAGCTTGCGTGCCACGGCCGGGTCCGCCGGGCCCGGGTTGGCCAGGCCATCCCAGAGGCGCACGGCCAGTCGCAGGTAGACGTCGGCCAGGTTCTCGCGCGCGGCGCGGTGTTGGGGGTCGTTGCGCAGCGCTGCTTCGAGCGCGGCGCGTGCCGCGTCGACACGGCCGGCCGCCGCATGCAACACCGCAATATTGTTCAGCGGGTCGGGCAGCTCCGGGAAATCTTCGTTCAGCCGCTCGAACGCTGCCAGCGCGTCGGCGTCACGTTTGAGTTCGGCCAGCACCACGCCTCGCGCAAAACGCAGCGCGGCATCGCGCGGCTTGGTGGCCAGCGCCTGATCGGCTCGTTGCAGCGCGGTGGCAAAGTCGCCGGCCGCTTGCAGGCGTGCGATGTCGGCCAGATCGTCGGCCCACGACGCAGTCGGCGCGGCGAGCAGTGCGGCAACAAGACAAATCGTCAGCAGGGGAAAAGTCGGCGTGCGCGGCATCGGTGCGGGGTGGAGGGCGCGTCGTGCGCTGCGGGTAGGCGGACGGCGCGCAGGTCGCCGACGGTTGCAGCAGGCAGGCCGAAGCCCGCCGCTATACTGGGTCGGATTGTATCGACGCTTGGATCCCAGCGTCGTCGCGCCGGCCGGCGCCTGCCCCCGCAAGCGCCCCCGCACGCAGTCCCGCACGCGCTCCAGAAAGCACTCCCGCGCTCGCACCGCCGCATCGACACCCCGCATGAGCCTGCACGTCTACAACACCCTGTCGCGCCGCATCGAGCCCTTCGAGACGCTGGAGCCGGGCCATGTGCGCATGTACGTCTGCGGCATGACGATCTACGACCTTTGCCATGTTGGCCATGCCCGCATGATGATGGCCTTTGATGTCATCTACCGCTGGCTGCGTGCGAGCGGTTGGCGCGTGACCTATGTGCGCAACATCACCGACATCGAAGACAAGATCATCAAACGTGCCGTCGAACGGGGCATCTCGATCCGCGCGCTCACCGACGAGATGATCGCGGCGATGCGCCAGGATATCGGCGCGCTTGGCATCGAGACGCCGACCCACGAACCGCGCGCGACCGACTATGTGCCGCAGATGATCGACCTGATCGAAAAGCTGCAAGCCAAGGGCCTGGCCTACCAGGCGCCGAGTGGTGATGTGAATTTCGCGGTGCGCAAGTTTCCCGGTTACGGCAAGCTCAGTGGCAAGTCGCTCGACGAGCTGCGCGCTGGCGAGCGGGTGGCGGTGCAGGACGGCAACAAAACCGACCCGCTCGACTTTGTGCTCTGGAAAGCCGCCAAGCCCGACGAACCGGCTGACGCCCAATGGCCCGGCGTCTACGGCCCCGGCCGGCCGGGCTGGCATATCGAATGCTCGGCGATGAGCTGTGCCTTGTTGGGCGAGCCCTTCGACATTCACGGCGGCGGCATGGACTTGCAGTTCCCGCACCACGAAAACGAGATCGCGCAGAGCGAGGGTGCCAGCGGCGGGCCACTCGCGCGCTACTGGCTGCACAACGGCTTTTTGAATGTCGACAACGAGAAGATGTCCAAGTCGGTGGGCAACTTCTTCACCATCCGCGATGTGCTCCAGCGCTACGACGGCGAGACGCTGCGCTTTTTCATGCTGCGCACGCAATACCGCAGCCCGTTCAATTTCAGCGATACCAGCCTGGACGATGCCCGCAGCGCGCTGCGCCGACTCTACGGCGCGCTCGAAGTCGCCGGAGCTGTCGTGGGCCTTGGCGCGCAGGCCATCGACTGGCACCAAGACGCCGCGGCGCGCTTCCGGGCGGCGATGGACGACGACTTCAACACCCCCGGCGCGGTGGCCGTGATGTTCGAACTGGCCAGCGAGGTCCAGCGCAGCCGTTCAGCGGCGGCAGCGCCGCTGCTGAAGTCGCTCGGCGCGATTCTGGGCATCCTGCAACAGGCCCCACGCGCCTTTTTGCAAGCCGGGCCGGGGCTCGATGAAAACACGATTGCCGAGCGCATCGCGGCCCGCACGGCAGCCAAAAACGGGCGCAACTTTGCGCTGGCCGACAGCATCCGCGACGACCTCGCGCGCCAAGGCATCGAGCTCAAGGACGGGCCGCTGGGCACCGCCTGGGTCCGCGGCTGAAATACGGGTCTCGCCTTCGATGCCTGCTGCCGTGACCGTCGCGCCAGAGTTCTGGGACGATGCTTGCCGCCATCTGAAGCGGCGCGACCGCGTCATGAAACGCCTGATCCCGAAGTTTGGTGAAGCCCGGCTGCAAAGTCGGGGCGACGCTTTCACGACCCTGGCGCGGTCGGTCATCGGACAGCAGATTTCGGTGAAGGCGGCGCAGTCGGTGTGGAACCGGTTTGCCGCAGCCGCCGGTGCCGACAGCGCCAAACCTGCTGCGGCGCTGCTGCCAGCCGCGGTGCAGGCGCTGCCGGTCACGTCGATGCGCGAGGCCGGCTTGTCAGCGCGCAAGGCCGAGTACCTGCTCGACCTGGCGCGCCATTTTGCCGACGGCAAGGTCCAGCCGCGCCGCTGGCAGCAGATGGACGACGAGACGATCATCGACGAGCTCGTCGCGATCCGCGGCATCGGCCGCTGGACGGCGGAGATGTTCCTCATTTTTCATCTGATGCGCCCGGACGTGCTGCCGGTCGACGACCTCGGCCTGCAGAAGGCGATCAGCCTGAATTATTTTTCAGGCGAAACCGTGACCCGCGCCGAAGCGCGTGATGTCGCCGAAGCCTGGGCGCCGTACCGCTCGGTGGCGACCTGGTACCTTTGGCGCAGCCTTGATCCGGTGCCGGTAGACTATTGAATCTTCATTCGGGCCGGTTCTACGAGCAACAAGCACGATGAGCAAAAAACACTTCCTCGAGTTTGAGCAGCTGATCGCCGAGCTCGAATCCAAAATCGACGAGCTGCGTTTTGTGCAGAACGAATCGGCGGTGGACATCTCCGACGAGATCGGCCGCCTGAGCCAGAAGAGCCAGCAGCTCACGCGCGATATCTACTCGAGCCTGACACCCTGGCAAGTGACGCAGATCGCGCGCCACGCGCAGCGGCCGTACACGCTGGACTATGTCGAAGAAATCTTCACCGACTTCCAGGAGCTGCACGGCGACCGCGCTTTTGCCGACGACCAGAGCATCGTTGGCGGGCTGGCCC
>JANOKR010000592.1:0-10256 GCA_031419315.1 Betaproteobacteria bacterium | reverse complement strand
GGATGTGAGCACTGTCGTCCAAAGGGCCTTCTTCCGTCAAGATAGGGTAATTGGCCCCGTTGGTCGAGGCCCTGAATGAAGTTCTTGTTGTCGACAATGGCCGCCGAGCGTCAATGAACTCAACCACACGCGCTCAGCAGAGGGCTCGTTCGCGGATGGACCCTGTGCGCCGACATGCAGGGGTTCATCCTGCACGCCGCTTTGCTTTGCGATGCCGACAATCGCCAAGCGCTGGAACCACTGTGCCATCAAACGCCAGGCTCTGGCCAACCAACGGGTGCAATGCAACGCCGCCGGGCAGGTGGTGCTGAAGCTACAGACCGCGTGGCGCGGCGGCACCGCTCACCCGGTGATGTCGCCGCTGGAGTTCATGCAGCGGCTGGCCGGACGGGAACTGTTGCTGTACCCGCGCCTCGGTTGTTCATCAGGCGTGCCATGCAACCGGCAGCTCTCCGTCGACCAATTCAGGGCAGCGAATGTCAGCAGTGGGTCGTGAAGAGCCCTTCGACGTAGCACCGGAAAGCCAACAGCCGGGAGCGCCGACTCGGGCGCTAAGCGAAGGCCCGGTGTTGGGCCCAACGTGGGACGGGTTCTCGTTCTCACCGCGAACGCCCGGGCGCATCGCGCGACGAGTACAGAACCGAGCGGCGCACCGCTCTGGCGCCCCGGCATCAGCACCCCGCCATCAGCCTCGGCGCCACCCCTTCGGCCGCAGCGCGGACAACAAACAAGCGCCCCGACAGCGGCGCCGCGTCGAGCGCCTCGCGGGCCACCGCTTCGCGCGCCGTGGTGACGTACAGCGCGTCGCCGCGCGGCCCGCCAAAGGCCAGGCCGGTGGGGCAGGGCACGGGCAGCGCGATGACCCGGTCGAGCGCGCCGTCGGGTTCGTAGCGCACCACGCTCCAGCCGCCACGCAAGGCGCACCAGACACCGCCGCGGCGGTCGATGGCGATGCCAGCGAGCTGACCCGACCCCTTGGGCACGGTGGCCAGCCGGCGTAGCGACGGGCTGCCGGGCTGCGCCAGGTAGAGCACACCGCTGGCGGCGCAGGCGATGTGCAGGGTCTGGCCCGAGGCGTCCCAGGCGAGTGCCGTCGCCGGTTCGTTCAGGCGCCAGCCGGCGCCGCTGAATCCACCCTCGCCGAGTTGGGCAACGCGCCAGCGGTCAGCGTCGGGCACGCAGGCCCAGAGGCGCGATTCGGGGCCGACGCAGACCGCGCTGACACGTTGTGCCGGCGGCTGCGGCAGGGGAACGACGCTGCCGGCGGCGTCGACCAGAAACCAGCGATCGGCGAGCAAGACTGCCAGCCCATCGGCATGCACCAGCGCCGCCTGGATCGGCGCGTCCAGCCGCGCCAGCACGGTATCGCCGGCTTCGTCGGCGCGGTGGATGGCGGGGGCCAGCGTATCCGCCCAGAGCAGCGCGCCGGCCGCCGGGGACCAGCCCGCAAAAGCGCCGTTGAAGGCCCAGTCGCCAGGCACCGCTTCAGGTTCGCCGGGTTCGGGGCGGGCCTCGGTCGTCGAGAGCTGGGCGCCGATGCGCCGCGCGGCTTCGGCGACCTCGGGCCCGATCAGGTCCAGACGCGCGATCGAGAGCCGGAACGCCGGCCCGGCGACGCTGATCGCAGCGCGCACCTTGCCCTGGTTGTCGACGATCGGTGCGCCGCAGCAGCGCACGCCAAGCGCGATCTCTTCGTCGTCGATCGACCAGCCGCGGTTGGCCGTCAGGCGCAGCTCGGCAAGCAGACGGCGACGGTCGGTGATCGTGTGCGGCGTCAATGCGTTCAGGTGCAGCTCCTTGACGATCGCATCGCGTTCGTCGGCCGGCAGCGCCGACAGGATGGCCTTGCCCTGGCTCGTGCAATGCAGCGGTTTGTGCTGGCCTAAAGCGGCGTGCGAGCGGTCGCTGTGGGCGCCGTCGCAGCGTTCGAGCGAGATCACTTCGCGGCCGTCCAGCGTGGCCAGGTAGGTCGTCTCGCCAGTCATGTCGCGCAAGCCGCGCAACTCGGCGCCGGCCGCGGCGACGAGGTCGGGCATCGCGTAGGCGGTGCGGGCATATTCGAAGCAGCGCATGCCCAGGCAATACACCCGCCGCAGCGGGTCGCGGCGCAGCATGCCGCGGTTGACCAAGGTGCCCAGCAAGCGGTACAGCGTGGTGCGCGGCAAGGCCAGCTGTGCGGCCAGCTCGGCCTGGCTCAAACCGGCCGGCGATCGGCCCACGGCATCGAGCACGTCGAGCGCCTTGTCGAGCGCGGCAGTGCCTTCAGCGGCTTTGGACGACATCCAGATGCTCCCAATGCATGGAACTGTGTGGTGCCACGACTCTACGCCGACGACGCCACACCAGCCCTTCGCCCCTAGCATGGCCCCGAACGCTGACGGAAACCTTTGACCACCAACACCACCACGCTGCACGACGCCGTCCGCACAGCGATCATTCCCGTCATTCCCGTCATTCCCCCGCCGCCGACCACCCAGGCCCCTGCCACGCAGCGCGCGGCGGTGCCGGTCAGCGACGAGGTGCTCGACCGCCTCGCGCGGGTCAGCAGCGGATCGCTCACCACCCAACTGCTGCGGCGTGGCTTGCGCCAGCCGGTGCTTGTCGGGCTGCGACCAGTGCAGGCGCAGCCGCTGGCATTTGCCGGGCGCGCGTACACGATGCGCTTCATCCCGGCGCGCGAGGATATCGACACCTTCGCGACCCTGACACTTCAGCCGCACCCCGACAACCTGCAATGGATGGCGGTCGAGCAGGCCGGCCGCGGCGACGTGCTCGTCATCGACAGCCGCGGCGACACGTCGGCGGCGTCGATGGGCAATATGCTGGTCTCGCGCCTGCAGCACCGGGGTGTGCGTGCGGTGGTCACCGACGGCGCTTTTCGCGATGGCAGCGAAATCGCCAAGCTCGGCCTGCCGGCATGGTGCGCCGGCATCACCGCGACATCGCGCCTGAGTTTTCACCACGCGGCTGATCTGCAAGTGCCGATTGCCTGCGCCGGCGTGGCGGTCTACCCCGGCGACGTGATCCACGGCGATGCCGACGGCGTCACCGTGGTGCCGGCGCATATGGCGGCCGAACTGGCCGAGGTCTGCAGCGCGCAAGACGATCTCGAGGCCTACCTCGTCTTGCGCATCCAGCGCGGTGAGCCGCTCTGGGGCGTCTACCCGCCAAGTGACGAGGCACGCGCGCAGTACCGGGCCTGGCTTGAAGCCGGCCGGCCGCCGATTGTCTGAATCGAACCCGCGGTGAGGCCGGTTGGTGGCTAGAGAGCGTCTGAATTGGGCTCGCCGATGCACGCCTACGAAACCCTGATCCGCCGCTACTTTGCGGCCTGCAATGCGGCCGACCACGCCGCGCTGGTGAACTGCTTCACCGCCGACGCGGTGCACTACTTTCCGCCCGGCCTGCCGGATATCCCCTGGCGCGGCGCCAGCACCATCGCCGACAAATGGCTCTGGTGTGTCGACAACCTGGGCTCGCAATGGACCATCGAGCGCGTGCTCGTCAGCCCCGCCACGCACGAGGCGGTGATCGAGTGGACCCATTGGAAACACAAAACGGGCACCGCCCAGCGTGGCGACGAGTGGTATGTCTTCGACGCCGCCAGCGGCCTGATCAGCGAGATCCGCGCCTACTACGCGGCGCCCGCGGTGAAGGATGTGCCGATCGGTGAGCTGACGGGTTTCGATTACGCTGCACGGGGTTACCACATGGGCCGCAAATGATCACCACGACGCCAAAGAAGACGCCCGAGCAACTGCGCAGCGCACGCTGGTTTGCGCCCGACGACTTCCGCTCCTTCGGCCACCGCTCGCGGGTGATGCAGATGGGCTATGCGCCGATCGACTGGAAGGACAAACCGGTCATCGCGATCGTCAACACCTGGAGCGACGCGAACCAGTGCCACGCCCACTTCAAGCAGCGTGTCGACGATGTCAAGCGCGGGGTGTTGCAGGCCGGCGGCTTCCCGCTCGAGCTGCCGGCGATCAGCCTGTCGGAGTCGATGGTCAAGCCGACGACGATGCTCTACCGCAACTTCCTGGCGATGGAAACCGAAGAGCTGTTGCGCAGCCATCCGGTGGACGGCGCGGTTTTGATGGGTGGCTGCGACAAGACCACGCCCGGCCTGACGATGGGCGCGATCAGCGCCGGCCTGCCTTTCATCTACCTGCCCGCCGGGCCGATGCTGCGCGGCAACTGGAAAGGGCAGGTGCTCGGCTCGGGCTCCGACGCTTTCAAGTACTGGGACGAGCGCCGCGCCGGCCGTTTGAGTGACGAAGCTTGGGGCCAGATGGAAGCCGGCATCGCGCGCAGCCACGGCACCTGCATGACGATGGGCACCGCGGCGACGATGATGGGCATCGCCGAAGCGCTGGGCCTGACGCTGCCCGGCGCCAGCTCGATCCCCGCCGCCGACGCCAACCACATCCGCATGAGCGCCGAATGTGGCCGGCGCATCGTCGAGATGGTCTGGAGCGACCTGACACCAGCGAAGCTGCTATCGCGCGCGAGTTTTCACAACGGCATTGCCTGCGCGATGGCGATGGGCTGCTCGACGAATGCGGTGCCGCATCTGATCGCGATGTCGCGCCGCGCCGGGCATGCCGTGACCCTCGACGACTTCGACGCGATGAGCCGCAAGGTGCCGGTGATTGCGAATATCCGGCCCAGCGGCGACCGCTACTTGATGGAAGATTTTTTCTACGCCGGCGGCCTGCCGGCGATGCTGAGCCGCATCGCGCAGCATCTGCAGCTCGACGCGATGACGGTCAACGGCGAGACGCTCGGCGCCAATATCGCCGGCGCCGAAGTCTTCAACGACGATGTCATTCGCCCGCTCGCCAACCCGATCTACGCCGAAGGTGCACTGGCGGTGCTGCGGGGCAACCTCGCGCCCGACGGCGTGGTCATCAAACCCAGCGCTTGTGCCGAGCACCTCTTGCAGCATCGCGGCCGGGCCATCGTTTTTGATGACTACCCGGCGTTGAAAAAGGCTGTCGACGACCCCGATCTCGACGTCACCGGTGACGACATCCTGGTGCTGCGCAACGCCGGCCCCAAGGGTGCGGGCATGCCGGAGTGGGGCATGTTGCCGATCCCGACCAAACTTTTGAAATCAGGGGTGAACGACATGCTGCGCCTGAGCGACGCCCGCATGAGCGGCACCAGCTACGGCGGCTGCCTGCTGCACTGCGCGCCAGAGGCTTTTGTCGGCGGCCCGCTGGCGCTGGTGAAGACTGGGGACATGATCGTTGTCGATGTGCCGGCGCGGCGCATCCACCTCGAGGTGAGCGACGCCGAACTGGCAGATCGCCGAGCAGCGTGGACGGCGCCGCCGCCGCGATATGAACGGGGCTACGGCTGGATGTTCAGCCGCCATATCCTGCAAGCCAACGAAGGCTGCGACTTCGATTTTCTCGAAACCGCATTTGGCGCGGCCGTGCCCGAGCCGGTGATCTACTGACGCACACCGACGCACACCGACGAACACCGACGCTGACTGATGATTGAGGCGACCGCCATGAACCCGACCACCCGCCAACAACTGCTCGGCGTGAGCACCGCGACGCTGTGCACCGCGTTGTTCAAGCGCGGCCTGCGCAACCAGTTCATCCAGGATGTGCGCCCGCTCAACACCGCGCTGCCGAATATGGTCGGCCCGGCGTACACGCTGCGCTATATCCCGGCGCGTGAAGACCTGAACCCGATCACGGTCTTCAACGACCGCGCGCACCCGCAGCGCAAGGCGGTCGAAGAGTGCCCGCCGGGCGCGGTGCTGGTCATCGACAGCCGCAAGGACGCGCGTGCCGCATCGGCCGGCGGCATCCTCGTTTCGCGGCTCATGAAGCGTGGTGTCGCGGGGGTGGTCACCGATGGCGGCTTTCGCGATTCGCCCGAAATCGCACGCCTGTCGATGCCGGCCTACCACCAGCGGCCGAGCGCACCGACCAACCTGACGCTGCACCAGGCGCTGGATATCAATCTGCCCATCGGCTGCGGGGACGTTGCAGTCTGGCCGGGCGACATCGTCGTCGGTGATGGCGAAGGGGTGATCGTGATCCCGGCGGCGATTGCCGACGCGGTGGCTGCCGAAGCCGTCGAGATGACCGTCTTCGAAGACTTTGTCATCGAGCGGGTGCTCGCCGGCGATTCGATCCTGGGCCTGTACCCGCCAACCGACGACACCAACCGGGTCGCCTTTGCCACCTGGCGCCAGCAACACGGGCGCTGAGCGGCAGGCTCAAATCTGCGCCCCGGTGCGCCGCCAACGGTTCCGCCGGCGCGCCGAACGTGATACCGTTTTGCCATGTCCGAACCCGCTGCTTCATCCCCGCGCACGCGGCCGCTGTCTGAATCGCCGCTGCTCGCCGGGCGTGCCGCCGACTTGCTGCGCACACCGAATGCGATGTTGCAGCTGGGCCCCGAAGACGCGGCGACGGTGGTCAGCCTGATGCGGCTGGTCGGCTTCGAGCGCGATACGGTGCTCTTCCGCGAAGGCGATCACGCGGCATCGAGCTACATGCTGCTGGTGCTCGAAGGCGAAGTGTCCGTCGATGCCGGCGACACCGCTGCCGGCGACGGCGTGGCGATCTCGGTGCTCGGGCCGGGCAGCATCCTCGGCGAAATGGCGTTGCTCGACGGCGCGCCGCGGTCGGTGAGTTGCACCGCGCTGACGCCGATCCAGGCCGCAGGGCTGTCGCGTGCCGGGCTACAGTTGCTCATCGACGAACATCCGCGTGTCGCGGCCAAGCTGCTCGTCGGCCTGGCCAAGCGCATCTCCGACCGCCTGCGCGCGCTCGGCGACCAATTGCAGATGTATGCCCAGCTCGTGGCGACGCAGCAACAAGAGCTCGACCGGCTGCGCCAGGGCGGCGCCGGGCGTCGCTGAGCGGCTTACTCGGCCTTCGCGCCGCTGTCGCGCACGACCTTGCCCAGGCGCTGCACGTCCGACTTGACCATCGCCGCAAACTCCGCTGGCGGCATGCCGCTCAGGTCCAGGCCGAGGTCGCCCAGGCGCTTGGCTATCTCGGGCAGTTTCAGGATCCGCGCGATCTCCGCGTGCAGCCGATCGACGATAGCCTTGGGTGTACCGGCTGGCGCAAAGACACCTTGCCATGAACCGATTTCGTAACCGCCCAAGCCGGACTCGGCCAGCGTCGGTACGTCGGGTGCGGCGCTCGATCGCTGCGCGGTGGTGACGGCCAGCGCGCGCAGCTTGCCGGCCTTGATATGCGGCAGCACCGTGGTGATGTTGTCAAATGCCATCGGCAATGTGCCGCCGAGCAGCTCGGGGATCATCGGGCCGCTGCCGCGGTAGGGCACATGCTGCATCTGCACCGCGGCCATCGTCTTGAAAAGCTCGCCGGAAATGTGCTGCGAGGTGCCGACACCGGCCGATCCAAAAGCATATTTGTCGGGCTGCGATTTGAGCAACGCGATCAGTTCGCGCACCGTCGTCGCCGGCACTGCGGGGTTCAGCGTCAGCACATTTGGCAGCGTGGCGTAGAGCGTGATCGCCTCGAAGCTGGTCACCGGGTCGTAGGGCAGCGTGGCATACAGCGTGGCGTTGATCGCGTGCGAGCTGATCGTGCCACCGCCGATGGTGTAACCATCGGGCGCGGCGCGCGCGAGTTCGGCGGCACCCGCCGAGCCGCCCTGGCCGGGTTTGTTCTCGACGACGATCGTGGTGCCCAGCGCGGCCCCGAGCTTTTCGCCGACCACCCGCGCCAGAATGTCGGTGGTGCCGCCCGGGGCAAAGGGCACGATATAGCGGATTGGCTAGTTCGGCCAGCCCGCGGGCGTTTGTGCAAAGGCCGGCGGCACGGCGCTGGCTGCGATGGCGTGGACGAAAAAGTTGCGGCGGCGAAGGGTCCTGCTGTCCTCGATGAATAGTGCGCGCTTCAGTCTAGGATCGTGGGCGGGCCGTTCACAAGCCCCACAGACCCGCACCGACCCGCACCGGCCCGCACCGAGACCCATCCGCAGGAACAAAAAAACATGAGCGACAACCACGTCATCGCACTGCACCGATTGAACAGCGCCGTCCGCCTCGTCGTGCGCGGCTTTGGTAGCAGCGCCGCCGAGGTCGAGGCGGTGGCCGCGAACCTCATCGAGGCCAACCTCACCGGCCACGATTCACATGGCATCGGAATGCTGCCGCGTTATGCCGATGCCTGGCTCGAAGGCGGTCTCAAGGTCAACGCCCATGTGCGCACCGAGCTCGATGCCGGTGCCTTGCTGCGGCTCGATGGCGATGCCGGTTTTGGCCAGGTCATCGGGGCCGAGGCGATGGCCTTGGGCATCCAGCGCGCGCGGCAACTCGGCAGTTGCATCGTCGCTCTGGGCAACGCCCACCACCTCGGCCGCATTGGCGCCTGGGCCGAGCAGGCTGCGGCCGCCGGGCTGGTGTCGCTGCACTTCGTCAACGTCATTTCGCGTGGCATCGTCGCGCCGTTTGGTGGTGGTGATGCGCGCTTCGGCACCAATCCGTTTTGTGCCGGGGTGCCGATTGCCGGCCGCGAGCCGGTGATCCTGGACTTTGCGACGAGCATGATCGCGCAGGGCAAAACCCGAGTCGCGATGAACAAGGGCGAAACCGTGGCGCCGGGCTGCCTGATCGACGATGCCGGCCACGACACCACCGACCCGCGATACGCCGTGGTGCCGCCGTATGGCGCGCTGTTGACCTTCGGCGGCCACAAGGGCAGCGGCCTGGCGATGATGTGCGAACTTCTCGGCGGCGCATTGGCCGCGGGCATGACCCAACACAGCAACGACACCAGCAAGAAGCGCATCCTCAACGGCATGTTCAGCGTGCTCGTTGATCCGCAGGCATTGGGCAACCGCGCGGCGTTCGAGGCCGAAGCGCTGGCCTTCGTCGACTGGTTCAAGGCCGCGCCGCTGCGCGCCGGTTTCGACGGCGTTTTTTCACCGGGCGAGCCGGAGCGGTTGTCGCGTGCCAAGCGCAGCGTTTCCGGTATCCCTGTGGATGTGACGACCTGGCGCGAGATTCTCGAGGCGGCGGCGAAACTCGGTGTTGATCCGGCATTGGTTCAAGCTGCGGCCGGGTTGGGCTGACAACGATGGGCGCTGAATTGCCTTCGACGCGCTGAAAACAGCGATGCAATAGTTGAGTTGTCCCCGCAGCCAGAATTGCGGTGGCCGGCTCCGTTTATGGAATTCTTATGCTCTACGCCGGCCACCCCAATCCCGGCTGGGCCGGTGGCGGCCTGGCCGGTGCAAAGACCAATTCAGCGGACCGTCGCGATCGCGGTTGGAGCACCACCGCCGGGGCTCGCAGAGCCGGTGCGAGGGGTGGCCCGGCGAAGAGCATAAGAATTCCATAAACGTAGCCGGGCCGCGCCTTGCGCCGGCTCTGCGTGCGCAGATCGAGGCACGCGAGAACGGGGCATCAGCGGCGCCGCGGGAAGCGCCGGTGGGCCGTCCACCATTCGCGCAAATTCACGGCGCCTTGCCAAACTCCACTCTCTTCGCCGTCCAGCGCCGAGCCTGCTCGCTCAACGAGAAGCCCAGGCCCGGCCGGTCGGGCACCTGCATGCGCCCGCCGTCAATGACCAGCCGTTCATTGAACATCGGCTCGAGCCACTCGAAGTGTTCGACCCAGGGCTCGTGCGGGTAAGCGGCGCTTAAGTGCAGATGAATCTCCATCGCGAAGTGCGGCGCCATTCGAATGCGGGCGTGGTCGGCCAGGGCCATGATTTTCAGGAACGGCGTGATGCCCCCGACACGCGGCGCATCGGGTTGGATGAAATCGACACTGCGGTGGCGGATCAGCTCCCAATGTTCGGCCACGCTGGTCAGCATCTCGCCGGCGGCGACGGGCGTGTCGAGCATCGCGGCGAGTGCGGCGTGGCCTTCGGCGTCGTAGGCGTCCAGCGGCTCTTCGATCCAGCTCAGGTTCAGCGGCTCGACCAATTTGCCGAAGCGCTGCGCGGTGACCCGGTCCCATTGCTGGTTGGCGTCGACCATCAGGTGCGCGCGGCCGTTGATCAGCTTGTGCACGGCGCGCACCCGCTCGAGGTCGATCATCGGGTCGGGCTGGCCGACCTTGATCTTCACGCCGCCGATGCCACGTGCCAGGCAGGCTTCGACATTGGCCAGCACCTCGGGCAACGGGCTCGAGAGGTAGCCGCCGCTCGTGTTGTAGCAGGCGACGCCGTCGCGGTGCGCGCCCAGCAGCTTGGCCAGAGGCAGGCCAGCGCGCTTGGCCTTCAAGTCCCACAGCGCGATGTCGA
>JANOKR010000591.1:0-9076 GCA_031419315.1 Betaproteobacteria bacterium | reverse complement strand
CGCAAAGCGGCGAGCAGGTCGTCGTCTCTGGCGAGCGCAACCTGCTGGCCATGCCGACGCTGGGCAACGATATGGGCTCGCTGCGCAAGCTCTTCGATGTCTTCGAACAGAAGACCGAGTTGATGCGCCTGCTCGATGTCTCGAGCCGCGCCGAAGGGGTGCGCATCTATATCGGCGGCGAAAGCCGTGTCGTGCCGTTTGAAGAACTCTCGGTGGTCACCGCGCCGTACGAAGTCGACGGCCTCGTCGTCGGCACGCTGGGCGTGATCGGCCCGACGCGCATGGCCTACGACCGCATGATCCAGATCGTCGACATCACCGCGCGCCTGGTCGGCAGCGCGCTGTCGCAGAAGTGACGCGCCGGCCTAAGAAGCAGCGCTCCTACAATCCCGAATCACCCCGGGCCGCTAGCTCATGATTGGTTAGAGCAGCAGACTCATAATCTGTTGGTGCCGTGTTCGACTCACGGGCGGCCTACCAAACCCTTGCCCATTCCCGCAACCCGGGATCTGCAGCCACGTCGCCGTCGGGCCACGCGATGCGAGGCCTCGATCGGCCGCGTGTTCTGGGGTAAATGCCGATATTGAACCATCTGGTACATAAGCTAATGTACTAAAAGGTTCATAACGCAATCAGAGACTCCCCGGAGTCTGCGCATTGGCTGGAGTCGCCTTGTTTCAAATGGTTCTTCGAAGGCTGGGGATGTCGATCCCGCTGCTCTTCGTGGTCACTTTCCTGACCTTCTTCCTGAACAGCCTGGCGCCGGGGGACCTGGCGCGCACGATGATGCAGGGCGAAGGCACCGAAGAGCAGTACCAGGCGCTGCGGGTCGAACTCGGGCTCGACCAGCACCTCTTGGTGCGTTACGGCCGCTGGCTGGCGCAAGCCGTGCAGGGCGACCTGGGGGTTTCGTTTTTTACCAAAGAGGCCGTGACCGATCTGCTCAACGGCCGCATCGGTGTCACGATTTCGGTGATGAGCGGGGTGCCGCTGGTGGTCGTGGTCTGCGGCATCGCGCTCGGCACTTTGAGCGCACTTCGCGGCGGCTGGGTCGGCCGCTTCATCGACACGCTGTCGCTGGCCGGGCTGATCTTCCCGTCGTTCTGGGTCGCGCTGGTTTTCATCTCGCTGTTTGCGGTGACGCTGCGCTGACTGCCGGCGACCGGCTACACGCCGCTGGCCGAGAACCCGAAGATGTGGCTGCTCGGCCTGTTGATGCCGATCCTGTCGGTGGCGCTGTCGTCGATCACCAGTGTGGCCAAGCAGACGCGCGACTCGATGAACGACGTGATGGGCCGCGACTTCATCCGCAGCCTGCGCGCATGCGGCATTTCCGAGGCCGCGATCATCTGGAAACACGCGCTGCGCAATGCCGCGCTGCCGGTGGTCACGGTGCTCGGGCTGGTGATGGTCGGCGCGATTGGCGGCACGGTATTTGTCGAGCGGGTTTTTGTGCTGCCCGGCCTGGGCAGCCTGGCGGTGAGCGCGGCGCTGACGAATGACATCGCGCTGCTGCAAGGCGCGACGCTGTATTTCACGCTGATGACGATCGCCATCAACCTGCTTGTCGACCTGAGTTACGGCTGGTTGAACCCGAAGGTGCGGGTGCAATGAGCGCCGTGATGGCTATCGAATCAGTTGTGCCTGCGGCCTTGGCCAGGCCACCAACCTTCGCAACCCGCTTGCTGCGCAAGCCGCTGGCCTGGGTGGCCATCGGCTGGTTGTTGCTGGTCATCGTGCTGGCGAGCTTTCCCGATCAGATCTCGTCCTTCGACCCGCTCGACCAGGATCTGCTGGCAATCAAACAGCTGCCCTCGGCTGAGCATTATCTCGGCACCGACGCGATCGGCCGCGACGTGCTCAGCCGGCTGCTGCATGGTGCGATGCCGACGCTGGTGGGTGTGCTGCAAGCGGTGCTGGTGGTCGCGCTGCTCGGCGTCACGCTGGGCATGAGCGCGGGTTACCTTGGCGGCCGCTTCGACCAGGCCATGAGCCAGGTCGTCAGCCTCGTGCAGGCGATGCCGACGATCGTGATCCTGCTCGCGGTGCTCACCGTCTTCGACCGTTCGATGATCGCCGCGATGGTGATGCTCGGCATCCTGGGCAGCGCCGGCATCACGCGCGTCATCCGATCGGTGACGCTGGCGGTGCGCGGCGAGCTCTATATCGAGGCCGCGCGCATCTGTGGCCTGAGCGACGCAGCGATCATCTTGCGCCATGTGCTGCCGCGCATCATCGGGCCGATGATCGTGCAGCTCTCGCTGTTTTCGGCGATTGCGGTGCTGGTGCAGACCGGCATCAGCTTCCTCGGCCTGGGGGTGCAGCCGCCGGCGCCGACCTGGGGCAGCATGATCTTCGACGCCTCGGTGGCGTTGAACGATTTCCCGTGGCTGCTGGTGCCCAGCGGCATCACGGTGGCGCTGACGATCCTCTCCTTCGGCCTGCTCGGCGACTCGCTGCGCGACAGCGCCGTCGAGGCCTGGGCCCGGCCGACGCGCCAGCGCAGCCGGCGCCAGCGCACCGCGCCGGCCAACGCCGCGGCCACACCGCCCACAGTGGCCACCGACACGCTGCTGTCGGCGCGCAACGTGACCATCGTCACCGGCCAGGCGCACAGCGAACGCACGCTGGTGCATGGTGCAAATCTCGACCTGCGCGCCGGTGAAACACTCGGCATCGTCGGCGAATCGGGCAGCGGCAAGACCCTGACGATCCTGGCGCTGATGGGCCTGCTGCCGGCCGGCACGCATGTCCAGCGCGGCACGGTCACGATCAAAGGCGAGTTGATCGATCTGACTGACGAGACCCGGCTGGCCGAATTGCGCGGCCGCACGCTGGGCATGATCTTCCAGGAGCCGATGGCCGCGCTCGACCCCTGCTTCACGATCGGGCACCATCTCACCGAGGTCATCCGCCGGCACCACAAGTCGAGCGCACGCGATGCGCAGACCCAGGCGATCGAGTTGCTGCGCCAGGTCAAGATTGCCGACCCCGACGATGTCGCCCGGCGTTATCCACACCAGGTCTCCGGCGGCATGGCGCAGCGCGTCGGCATCGCGCGGGCGCTGGCACCGGGCCCGTTGATCCTGCTTGCCGACGAGCCGACCACCGCGCTCGACGTCACGGTGCAGGCCGAGATCCTGGAGTTGATCCGGGGCTTGAGCCAGCGCCGGCAGATGGCGGTGCTCTTTGTGACCCACGACTGGGGCGTCGTGGCCGATATCTGCGACCGCGCGATGGTGCTCTACCAAGGCCGGGTGCTCGAGTCGGCGACCATCGACGACATCTTTGCGCGGCCGCAGCACCCGTACACCGCGGCGCTGCTGAAAGCCAACCCGCACAGCGCACCGCCGGGGCAGCCGCTGCCGACGATCCAGGATACGTTGGAGCGCATGGCGCGGGAGGTGGCGACGTGAGCAGCGAAGTGAGCAGCGATGTGAGCCACGCAGCCCGCGCGCTGTTGCAGGTGCTGGATCTGAAGGTTGCGTTCCCGCAGGGCCGGGCCAAATTTTTCCACGCGCTCAAGGGTGTGAGCCTGCATGTCGGCGTTGGCGAAACGGTCGGCCTGGTCGGTGAATCGGGGTCGGGCAAGACGACGATTGGCCGCGTCATTCTCGGCCAGACGCCGGCCAGCAGCGGGCGCATCGTTTTCGACGGCGAAGACATCACAAACGCCACCCGCCGGCGCCGGCGCTTGTTGGGTCGCGATATCCAGGTTGTCTTCCAGGACCCTTATGGTTCGCTGAATCCGTCGCGCACGATCGGCGACACGCTGGCCGAGCCGCTGATCGGTGGCGGCATGGGCAGCAGCCGCGCCGATCGCAACGAAATCGAAGCGCGAATTGCCGACATCCTGCAGCGGGTGGGCATGCCGATCGATACCGCGGAGCGTTACCCAGGCCAGTTTTCCGGCGGCCAGCGCCAGCGCATCGCGATCGCGCGCGCCGTCATCGGCAAGCCGCGCCTGGTGGTCTGCGACGAGCCGGTCAGCGGCCTCGACTTGTCGGTGCAGGCGCAGGTGCTGAACCTGCTCAACGAGCTGCAGCGCAGCATGCACTTGAGCCTGCTCTTCATCTCGCACGACCTGACCGTGGTGCGCCATGTCTCGCACCGCACGGTGGTGCTCTACCAGGGCGAAATCGTCGAGCAGGGTGACGCCGCGCAGATCCACGAACAGCCGCAGCATCCGTACACGCAGGCGCTGCTGGCCGCCGCGCCGGTGCCTGACCCGGCCTTGCAGCGGGCGCGACGTGCGCAGTGGCGGGTGGCGCGCGAAGCGGCCAGCACCAGCGCTACAGCGCCGCCCTGATCCTGATCCAGATCCACCCGCCCACCCAACCCGCCAGCCCCTTTCTGCTCGCACCCGATTTAACCCAGGAGACCAAGATGCACCGCATCGATAGAGACATGGCCAAGCTGTCGCACACCCGCCGCGTGATGATCGCCAGCGTCGTCGGCGCGACGCTCGGCGCGGCCACCTTCAGCGCCGCGGCGCAGACCACCGACCCCAAGGTGCTGACCATCGGCAACCCGTTTTCGCCCTTGAGCATGGACCCTTCGCTGAGTGGCAACGGCCGCGCCGGCACCCATCTGTTGCCAGCCTACGAGCCGCTGCTGCGGGTGCGCGCCGATGGCAGCTTCGAGCCCGCGCTGGCCAGCGCCTGGAGCCTGAGCGCCGACAGCAAGGAGGCGACCTTCACATTGCGCCGCGACGCCAAGTTCAGCGACGGCGAGCCGGTGACGGCCGCCGCCGCCAAAGCGTCGATCGAATACTGGCGCAACAAGAAGGGGCCGTTTTCGGTCAACCTGGCCAACGTGACGAGTGTCGATGTCATCGACTCGCACAGCTTCAAGGTCAAGCTCAGCAGCCCGAACCCGGCGCTGCTGAACCTGTTTGAAGCCTACTGGCTGGTCGGCGACCTGATCAGCCCGAAAGCGCTGGCCACGCCCGACATCCTGGGCACGCAGACCTTTGGTGCCGGCCCGTACAGGCTCGACCCGGCGGCCACCGTCACCGGCAAAATGTACACCTACGTGCCCAACCCGCATTACTACGACAAGGCGCGCATCAAGTGGGACAAGGTCGTGATGGTCGTTTATGAAGACCAGAACTCGGCGATCCAGGCGATGAAAGCCGGCCAGTTGAAGGTGCTTGTCAGCGACCCGGTGACCGGCCATGCCAACGCCAGCAAGCTCGACAAAAACATCCGCACCATCTCTGAACCCGTGCAGTGGACCGGCCTCATCGTCGTCGACCGCGACGGTAGCGTGAACCCGGCGTTGAAGGACGTGCGGGTGCGCCAGGCGATCAACCATGCGATCGACCGCAAGCTCATCGCCAAGGCCCTGCTCGGTGACTACGCCGACCCGACCGCGCAACTGCAAGGCAAGGGTTTCATGGGCCACGACGCGGCCAACGAAACCCGATACCCCCATGACCCGGCCAAGGCCAAGGCACTGCTTGCCGCGGCGGGTTACGCCAACGGCTTCGAGATGAAGTTGTCCTATGTCAACAACACCCTCAGTTCGGTGATGTCGCAGGTGCTGGCGGGGCAGTTCAAAAAAGCCGGCATCAACGTCAAGCTCAACGAGTTTCAGAACTTTGGCGCGATGAACGCAGCGGCGCGGGCCAAGGGCATGGAGGCGCTGGTCTTCAACAGCAATATGGGGGTGCCCAACCTGGCGCGCTTCCAGACCCTGGCGCCCAAGGGCAGCCTCAACTTCTACGGCAATGAAGATGCGACGCTGGCCCAGCTGATCGACGAGGCCGGCAACCTGCCGCTGTCCAAGGCCGATGCCGCGTGGAAGAAGGTCTACGCGCATGTCGTCGAGCTGGCCTGGTTTGCACCGATCGCGTCGACGCATACGGTGTACTTCGTCACCGACGCGGTGAAGACGCCGAAAATCGGCCAGTCGGTGATCATCGACATGATCAACGTGGTGCCTGCAAAGTGAGCGCTCTGGACCCCGCCATCGCCGAGATGGACCGCCGCTGGAAGGAGTCCGGCATCCCCGGCCTCTACGAAGGCAGCGGCCCCGAAATGCGCGAGCGTGCGCGCAATATTCGCGCGCTGCTGTACCCCAAGCCGAAGCTGCCCAGCGGGCGCATCGACCGCATCACGATCCCCGGCCCGGCCGGTGCGATCGATGCGCGTGTGGTCTGGCCGCTGGCTGCTGACGCGGCCGGCGCCGCGCCTGATTTGGCACCCCAGTCGACCGGCACCGTGGTCTATTTCCACGGCGGCGGCTGGATCCTCGGCGACCTCGATTCACACGAGGCGCATGCGATCCGGATCGCCAACGCCACCGGCGCGGTGGTGGTCAATGTCGGCTACTGCCTGGCGCCGGAAGACCCCTTTCCGGCCGGCGTCGACGATGCTTGGGGCGCGACCCGCTGGGTCGCCGCGAACCTCGCGCAGTTCGGCGGCGTTGCACGTCCGCTGGCGGTGGGTGGCGACAGCGCCGGTGGCAACTTCGCCGCGGTGATGGCGGTGTTGTGTCGCGACGCCGTCATACCGCTGGCAGCGCAGTTGCTGATCTACCCCGCGACCGATCTGGCGCGCATGGGTGAGAGCGTCGTCGAAGGCCTGTACCTCGGCGCCGACCGTGCGGCCAAGGCGCGCGACCCGCGGGCGTCGCCGATCTTCACGCCGACGCTGGCCGGTGTCGCGCCGGCGATCATCGGCGTCGGGCCGTTCGACTTTTTGTACCGGGACAACCTGGCCTACGCCGCGGCCTTGCGCAAGAGTGGTGTGGCGGTGCTGTGGCGCGAGTACCCGACCCTGAACCACGGCTTTTTCAGCTACACCGCGATCTCGCAGGACAGCGCGGCGGCGGCTGACCAACTGTGCGGCGATCTGCGCGCGCTGCTCAGCGGCGAGCTTGGCGTGGACGGTTCGGCCGGTGCGGCCGAGGTGGTGGCGGCGGCTGCGACTGTGGCCGCCGCCGCGGCCGCGGCATCCACGGCATAGGGGGGCAAGGCGCGCATGGACCCGGTTGTCCAGGACATCCTGAATGTCGCGATCGCCGAGTTCGCCGAGCATGGCCTGGCGGGTGCCCGAGTCGACGCCATTGCGGCGCGCACGAGCACCAGCAAGCGCATGTTGTATTACCACTTCGGCAGCAAGGAAGGGCTCTACGCTGCCGTGCTCGAACACGCGTATGCACGGGTGCGCCATGACCGCCCGATGCCGGCACTCGACAAGCTGGCGCCGATCGAGGCGCTGCGTGTGTATGTCGGTTTTGTCTTTGATACCCATGCCGCGCACCCGGAATTTGTGCGCCTGGTGATGGGCGAAAACCTGCTCGGCGCGCGTTTTGTGCGCCAGGCCGCGCCGATCCGCAGCGCCAACCTGCTCGGCCTGGGCGAGCTCGAGCAGATCTTGCGGCGCGGCCAGGCCGCCGGCGTGATGCGCGACGACCTGGGCGCCCTGGACATCTACGCCAACGTCGTCGGCCTGTCGTTCCATTTCGTCTCGAACCGCGCCACCTTTTCGGCGATCTTCGAACAGGGCCGCGACCCGGCTGAAGTCGCCAGCGCGCGCCGCGGCGCGATCATCGACACCATCGAGCGCCAGGTGCTGAGCGCGTCGGCGCTGAACTGAACTTCAGCCCGGCGCTTCAAGCGTGAAAAACAGGCCCGCGACCGGCAGGCCCTGGTCGAGCCGGATCGTGTCGTGTTGCAGCGATCTCACCAAAAGACCATGGCGCTGCGACAGCGCTCGCAGCGCAGATTCGGAGTGGGCGTAACGCGAACTCGGGCGCAGCTCGAAGGCCACCGGGTCGTCAGCGCGCTCGGCTGAAAAACAGTAGATGCCACCCGGCCGCAAAACACGCCGCACCGCCGCCCACACCGCATCGAGTTCGCCGATGTAGATAAAAACATCGGCGGCGACGACGAGGTCGAAGCGGCGCTCGCTGTGCTGCATGAGGTCGGTGATGTCGCCCTGCACCAGCGTGTCGTAGACACCGCGCTCGCGCGCCAGCGCGAGCATCGCGGCCGACAGGTCCAAGCCTTCGAGGTGATCGACCAGCGGCCGCAGCAGCGGCCCGCACAAGCCAGTGCCGCAGCCCAGGTCCAGTGCCGACGAGAAGCGCCGCGACAGGCCAGCAACGGCATGCGCAAGCAGCTCGGGCGCCTGGTAGCGCAAGGTCTGCATCAGGTGCGTGTCGAAGGTCGCGGCATAAGCGTCGAACAAGTCTTCGACGTATCCCGGCGGCGGCTGCGGCGGGGCGTCGCGGCTTTCGAGCGAGGCCAGCAAGTAGCGGTTCATGGGCGTGTCAGCGCCGAGCTCGATGGCGCGGTGCAGCGCTTGCGCGGCCTCGCGCTGGCGGCCCAGGTCCTTGAGCAGGCTGCCGCGCAGCGCCCAGCCGCCGGCAATCTCCGGGCCGTCCGCCAGCGCTTGCCGGCACGACTCCAGCGCCGCGTCTGGCTGCTCCAGCCGGGCCAGGCAGCGGGCGTGCTCGAACCAGGCCGCAGCGTGCGCTGCCGCGGTGCCGGACCCGGCGGCAACGCGCGCAAAACAACCCAGCGCCGCGTCGTCGCGGCGCAGCGCCGCCAGCGCCAGGCCGCGGTGCAAGCAGGCTTGCAGGTCGCCCGGCGCGGCGGCCTCGGCCTGCTCCAAAAATCGTAGCGCCTCGGCCGGCCGGCCGAGCTGGACCAGCGTCGCGCCCAGGTTGGTCAATGTCGAAGCACGGCCGGGCAAAGCGGTCAATGCGCGGCGGTAATGCAGCTCGGCGTCAGCCAACCCGCCGGCCTGCTGGCACGCCAGCCCGGCAAGAAATTGTTCTTTGGCGGTCTCAAAGTCGGGGCTCATCGCGGGGTCGGTTCGGGCCGTGTTGGGGGCGTGCCGGTCGGGATGTGGTCTGGGCAGGGAGTTTGCCTCGATCAGGTCGATCGGCAATCGACGGCTGCGGCCCGACAATCCACCATGACCGGCCCTTCTGCAAACGACCTTCAGTTCGGCAACCTTCCGCTGCCGCCCGCCACGCTGGCCAACCTGCAACGTCTGGGCTACGACGCAATGACGCCGATCCAGGCCGCGAGCCTGCCGTTGGCGCTGGCTGGGCATGACCT
>JANOKR010000590.1:0-14939 GCA_031419315.1 Betaproteobacteria bacterium | reverse complement strand
GGCGGCACGCGAACCAAAGCAGCGCCGCTGCCGCTGGACGATGCGGGGCTGCTGCGCTTCGAAGCGCTGAAAGCCTGGCGCGCCGAGGTCGCCCGCGAACACAACCTGCCGGCGTACATCGTCTTCCACGACGCGGCGCTGGCGGAGATGGCGCGCGAATGCCCGGCCTCGATCGACGCGCTGGCCGGCATCAGCGGCGTCGGCGCGAAAAAGCTCGATGCCTACGGCAGCGAGATCCTGCGCGTGCTTGAGGCGGTTGATCGGCGCTGAGCGTGCGGGTGGTTTCGGGCGCTTTGGGGTCCCACCGGCGTGATCGCCGCGCTCGATATGATGGTCGGTTTGCCGCCGTCCGAAGCACCCATGCCAGTCAACCGAGCCCTTCTTGATCGCGAACACGCCCGCGAAGCGCCAGCGATCCACATCCGCGGCGCGCGCACGCACAACCTGAAAAATATCGACCTCGATATCCCGAAGTTCGCGCTCGTGGTGATCACCGGCCTGTCGGGGTCGGGCAAATCGAGCCTGGCTTTCGACACCTTGTATGCCGAGGGCCAGCGTCGCTATGTCGAGAGTCTGTCGACCTACGCGCGGCAGTTTTTGCAGCTGATGGACAAGCCCGATGTGGATGTCATCGAGGGCCTGTCGCCCGCCATCAGCATCGAGCAGAAAGCGACCTCGCACAACCCGCGCTCGACGGTCGGCACGATCACCGAAATCCACGACTACCTGCGCCTGCTCTATGCCCGCGCCGGCACGCCGTACTGCCCCGATCACGGCCTGCCTTTGCAAGCGCAAAGCGTAAGCCAGATGGTCGACACCTGCCTGGCGCTGCCCGAGGGCACGCGGCTGCTCGTGCTGGCGCCGGCGGTGCGCGAGCGCAAGGGCGAGTTCACCGACCAACTCGCGCAGTGGCAGGCGCAGGGGTTTGTGCGATTCCGCATCGACGGCATGGTCTGCGAAGCGGGTGCGCTGCCGATCTTGAAGAAAAACGAAAAACACGATATCGACGTCGTTGTCGACCGGGTGCGCACCGGGCCGGCGATGGCACAACGGCTGGCCGAGAGTTTTGAGGCCGCGCTACGCCTGGCCGATGGCCGGGCGCTGGCGGCCGAGGTGGTCGTCAATACCGCTGCCGAGGCATCAACAAAACCGCGCGGCCACAGCGGCGCCGATGCTGTCCGACACGCCGGACGCGAACACCTTTTCAGCAGCAAGTTCAGCTGCCCGGCCTGCAGCTATTCGCTGGCTGAACTCGAGCCGCGGCTGTTTTCCTTCAATTCACCGGTGGGCGCCTGCCCGAGTTGCAACGGCCTGGGTCAGGTCACGGTTTTCGACGCGAGGCGGGTTGTCGCCTTTCCGTCGCTGAGCCTGGCCGCCGGCGCCGTCAAGGGCTGGGACCGACGCAACGGCTATACGTTTTCGATGCTCGAGAGCGTGGCGCGCCACGCCGGCTTCGACATCGAACAGCCGTTCGAGCGCCTGCCGCTGTCGGCCCAAAATTTGTTGCTGCACGGCTCGGGCGCGCAGGAGATCGAGTTTGTCTACCGCGCCGAATCAGCGTCAGGCCGATCGCGCAGCGTCAAACGCCGCCATCCCTTTGAAGGGATCATCACGAATTTCGAGCGCCGCTATCGTGAGACCGAGTCCGCTGCGGTGCGCGAAGATCTGGCGCGCTACCAGGCCGCGCGGCCCTGTGCCGCCTGCGCCGGCACGCGACTGCGCCGCGAGGCGCGCCATGTACTGCTGCAGGCCGCCGGCGAGACTTCAGCCGGGCGACCGATCTTCGAGATCGAACACATCACGCTGGCGCAGTGTTTGGCGTATTTCGACGCGCTGGTATTGGTCGGCGCCAAGGCCACGATCGCCGACAAGATCGTGCGCGAGATCCGCTCGCGCCTGCGTTTTCTCAACGATGTCGGCCTGACCTACCTGAGCCTGGACCGCAGCGCCGACACGCTGTCGGGCGGAGAAGCCCAGCGCATCCGGCTGGCGAGCCAGATTGGCGCCGGGCTGACTGGCGTGTTGTATGTGCTCGACGAGCCTAGCATCGGCCTGCACCAGCGCGACAACCAACGCTTGATCGGCACCCTCAAACATCTGCGCGACCTGGGCAACTCGGTGCTCGTGGTCGAACACGACGAGGAGATGATCCGCGCCGCCGACCATGTCATTGACATCGGCCCCGGTGCCGGTGTGCACGGCGGACGCGTCATGGCGGAAGGCACGCCGCAGGAGGTCGCGGCCAACGCAGGCTCGCTGACCGGCGACTACCTTGCGCGCCGGCGGCGCATCGACCCGCCGGCGCGGCACCATTCGCTGCGCGACGGCATCGACCCAAAAGTGCTGCGCATCGTCGGCGCCCGCGGCAACAACCTGAAGAACGTGACGGTGGAGTTTCCGGTCGGACTATTTACCTGCGTGACCGGTGTCTCGGGCTCGGGCAAGAGCACCCTTGTCAACGACACCTTGTACGCCGCGGTGGCGCGCAAGCTGTACCAGAGCCACGTTGACGTCGCGCCCCACGATCACATCGACGGCCTGGAGCTCTTTGACAAGGTCATCAACGTCGACCAGAGCCCCATCGGCCGCACCCCCCGCAGCAACCCGGCGACCTACACCGGCTTGTTCACGCCGATACGCGAGCTGTTTGCCGAGCTGCCGGCGTCACGCGAAAGAGGCTACGGCGCCGGCCGATTCAGTTTCAACATCCAGGGCGGGCGCTGCGAGTCCTGCCAGGGAGACGGTGTGATCAAGGTCGAGATGCACTTCCTGCCCGATATTTACGTCGGCTGCGACAACTGCCGCGGCCAGCGCTACAACCGGGAAACGCTCGAAATCGTCTACCGTGGACGCAACATCACGCAGGTGCTGGAGATGACCGTGGAGGACGCCCGAGCATTTTTTGCCGCCGTGCCGGCGTTAGCGCGCCGGCTACAGGCCTTGCTGGATGTCGGGCTGGGTTACATCCGCCTAGGGCAGAGCGCGACCACCCTGTCCGGCGGCGAAGCACAGCGCGTGAAGCTGGCCCTGGAACTCGGCAAGCGCGACACCGGCACGACCCTGTACGTCCTCGACGAGCCCACCACCGGCCTACATTTTCACGATATCGGCTTGCTGCTGGTGGTGCTGCGTCAGCTTTGCGATGCCGGCAATACGGTGGTCGTGATCGAACACAATCTGGACGTCATTCGCTGCGCCGACTGGTTGATCGACCTGGGGCCAGAAGGCGGCGACGCCGGCGGCCAACTGGTGGCCGCCGGCACCGGCGCTCAACTCGCCGCCTGCCCCACAAGCCACACAGGGCAGTTCCTGGACATGGCCGGCGAAAAAGTCTCGCTGGCGCGTGGCAGCCTGCCCAGCGTCCGTGCGTGACAGACTATTTCAAATGGGTGCTGATGATCTTGGTCATCTCGAACATCGACACCTGCGCCTTCTTGAATATTTCCTTCAGCTTGGCGTCGGCATTGATCATGGTGCGCTTGGCTTTGTCCTGAAGCCCGTTCTTCTTGATGTACTCCCAGATCTTGCGCGTCACCTCGGTACGTGGCAGCGCCTTGTCCCCGATGACGGCGGCCAATGCGGCACTCGGTGTCATTGCTTTCATGAAAGCAGCACTCGGCGCGCGCTTCTTTGCGGGCACCGTCTTTTTCGAAGTCGGCGCGGCTATTTTTATCGAGGACTTCGGGATCACTTTTTTTGCAGGTGCCGGCTTTGGGGCCACCTTCTTTGCAGTTGCCATTTTTGACTTCTCCAGATGTCGGTCGTTGACTATCGTTCGTTCCCGGCGTCCGACGGACGCCTTGATGAATGGTAATGCGATCGCGGCAGACTGGGAAGGTCGCTGCATAGAGGGTTCGCCCCAGGGCCTACCCGCCACGGGGGGCGACCATCGTCGGACGTTGTGCAAAACCGCCGGCCTCAACGCGGCCCAAAAAGACCCGTTCCAACCCGCACGATCGTGGCGCCAGCAGCGACGGCGGCCTCAAGGTCAACGCTCATGCCCATCGACAGCGTATCCAGGGGCTCGGCGCCGCCGACAAGCTGGCCTAGGACCTGGCCCAGCGCCAAATGGGGCTGAAATTGAGCCTCAAAGCCCGCACGCGGCGCCGGTACGCTCATCAGCCCGCGAAGCCGCACCCCGGGTAGGGCAATCACGCTTCTCGCGACGAGCGCCACCGCATCAGGATCCAACCCGGCCTTGCTGGGCTCGCGGTCGATATTTACCTGCAAGCAGATCTGCAACGGCGCCAGCGTCGATGGCCGCTGGTCCGACAACCGTTGTGCGATCCTCGACCGGTCGACGGTATGCACCCAGTCGAAGTGCTGCGCAACAACGCGGGTTTTGTTGCTCTGCAGCGGCCCGATCAGGTGCCAGCGTACGCTGGCTCTCAAATCGGCGGTCGCGTCGATCTTCTCGAGCGCCTCCTGGACATAGTTTTCGCCGAAGTCGCGCAAGCCGGCGCCGTAGGCCTCGCGTATGGCCTGCGCGGGCTGGCCCTTGCTCACCGCCAGCAGCGTGACACTTTGCACGTCACGGCCGGCACGCGCGCAGGCCCGAGCGATGCGCTCCTTCACTTGTTGCAGCCGCTGGTCGATGCTCGCCATAATGGCCCGAGCTTAAGCTCCAGCGCCGACAACCCAAGAGCCCCATGGACATCACCCAACTTCTGGCCTTCTCCGTCAAGAACAAGGCCTCGGACCTGCACCTTTCGGCCGGCCTGCCGCCAATGATCCGGGTTCATGGCGACGTGCGCCGGATCAATGTCGAGCCGCTCGATCACAAACAGGTCCACGACATGGTGTACGACATCATGTCCGACGCCCAGCGCAAACACTACGAGGACACGCTTGAGTGCGACTTTTCGTTCGAGATCCAGGGCCTGGCGCGATTCCGGGTCAACGCCTTCAACCAGAACCGTGGTGCCGGGGCCGTCTTCCGCACCATCCCGAGCAAGATCTTGACGCTGGAGCAGCTCAACGCGCCCAAGATTTTTGCTGACCTCGCGCTCAAGCCACGCGGCCTGGTGCTGGTGACCGGCCCTACCGGCTCAGGCAAGAGCACGACTCTGGCGGCGATGGTCAACCACCTCAACGAAAACGAGTACGGCCATGTGCTGACGGTCGAAGACCCGATCGAGTTTGTGCACGAGAGCAAGAAGTGCCTGGTCAACCAGCGCGAGGTCGGCCCGCACACCTTGAGTTTTTCCAACGCCCTGCGCGCCGCCTTGCGCGAAGACCCCGACGCGATCCTGGTCGGCGAAATGCGCGACCTCGAGACGATCCGGCTCGCCCTCACTGGCGCCGAAACGGGTCATCTCGTGTTTGGTACCTTGCACACCAGCAGCGCGGCCAAAACCATCGACCGTGTGGTTGATGTCTTCCCGGCGGCGGAAAAGGATATGGTCCGCGCGATGTTGTCGGAATCGCTGATCGGCGTCATTTCTCAGACCCTGTGCAAGCTCAAGGACGGCTCGGGGCGCGTCGCGGCGCACGAAGTCATGCTGGGCACCTCGGCTATCCGCAATCTGATCCGCGAAAACAAGATCGCGCAGATGTACTCGTCGATCCAGACCGGGCAGAGCCTGGGCATGCAGACCCTCGATCAAAATCTCTCTGACCTCGTTCGGCGCAATATCATCTCCCCTGCCGAGGCCCGCTCGAAGGCCAAGATCCCCGAGAATTTCCCGGGCTGATCGGCGAGGAGCAACCGGATGGAACGCGACCAGGCTTCGAAGTTTGTCAACGACCTGCTGCGCCTGATGATCGGCCGCACCGGCTCCGATCTCTTTCTAACCGCCGACTTCCCGCCAGCGATCAAGGTTGACGGCAAGATTACCAAGGTCAGCCCGCAGGCGCTGACTGGCCAGCACACCTTGCAGCTCGCGCGCGCGGTGATGAACGACAAGCAGGCGGCCGAATTCGAGCGCACCAAGGAGTGCAATTTCGCGATTTCGCCGCAGGGCATTGGGCGGTTTCGCGTCAATTCGTTCATGCAGCAGGGCCATGTCGGGCTCGTCTTCCGCACGATCCCGAAAACCCTGCCGACGATCGACTCGCTAAATCTGCCGTCGGTGCTCAAAGATGTCGCGATGACCAAACGCGGCCTGGTCATCTTTGTTGGCGCCACCGGTTCGGGCAAGAGCACCTCGCTGGCGGCGATGGTCGACTGGCGCAACGAAAACTCCTACGGTCACATCATCACCATCGAAGACCCGGTGGAGTTTGTGCACGCGCACAAAAACTGCATCGTTACCCAGCGCGAACTGGGCATCGACACCGACAGCTGGGAAGCGGCGCTGAAAAACACCTTGCGTCAGGCGCCGGACGTCATCCTGATGGGCGAAATCCGCGACCGCGAAACGATGGACCATGCCGTCGCCTTCGCCGAAACCGGCCACCTCTGCATGGCCACGCTGCATGCCAACAGCACCAACCAGGCGCTCGACCGCATCATCAATTTCTTCCCCGACGAGCGGCGCGCGCAGTTGTTGATGGACCTTTCGCTGAACCTGCGCTCGATCGTCTCGCAGCGACTGCTGCCGCGCCAGGCCGGCCGCGGGCGCGTTGCGGCGGTCGAGATCATGCTCAATACGCCGCTCGTTGCCGATCTCATCTTCAAGGGCGAGGTGCCAGAAATCAAGGAGCTGATGAAACGCTCGCGCGAGCTTGGTATGCAGACCTTTGACCAGTCGCTGTTCGACCTTTACGAAGCTGACATGGTGACCTACGACGATGCCTTGCGCAATGCCGATTCGCTGAACGACCTGCGCCTGCAGATCAAGCTCAACAGCCAGCGCGCGCGCAGCCCCGATCTCGCTGCGGGAACCCAACACCTGACGATCCTGTAGCGGCACTGGCGGCGCCTGCCGGGGTCGGCCGGATGTCAGCACCACGTTCACCGGCCATGGCACGATGCCGGCCATGAGCCCGCCGGGCCGCCCCGACGGCGAATACCGCAGCGCGCAGCGCGGAGGTTGCTTGATGAGCAGACGTCAATACGAACCGATCGACGCACGCAAAGTGGCCTTCCTGGGCCTGGGCGTGATGGGCCACCCGATGGCCGGCCACTTGGCACGCGCCGGGCACCGGGTCACGGTCTACAACCGTACCGCGGCTAAAACCGTCGCCTGGGTCGTTGACCACGGCGACAACGGCGGCCGCAGCGCCACGACCCCGGCGCAGGCGGCCATCGATGCCGATATCGTCTTTGCGTGTGTTGGCAATGACGACGACCTGCGTGCCGTCACGGTCGGCGCCGACGGCGCCTTTTCCAACATGAACCCGGGCGCGGTTTTTGTCGACCACACCACCGCATCGGCAGCCATTGCGCGCGAGCTGCACACCGAGGCGCGCAGCCGCGGCTTGCATTTTGTCGATGCGCCGGTCTCGGGCGGCCAGGCCGGCGCCGTCAATGGTGCGCTCACCGTCATGTGCGGCGGCGACCACGACGCATTCGAGCGCATGCGCCCGGTTGCGATGGCGTTCTCGCGGGCGGTGACGCGGGTCGGCGCGCCCGGCGCCGGGCAGCTCGCCAAGATGGTCAACCAGGTCGCGATCGCCGGCCTGGTGCAGGGCTTGGCGGAGGCGGTTGCCTTCGGCCGCCACGCCGGCCTGGACATGAACCTCGTGCTCGACGTTATCGGCAAAGGCGCAGCGCAGAGTTGGCAGCTCGACAACCGCGGCAAGACCATGGTCGCCGGTCAATTCGACTTCGGCTTTGCCGTCGACTGGATGCGCAAGGATCTTGGCCTCGTGCTCGACGAAGCGCGCCGCAACGGCAGCACGCTGCCGGTGACGGCCCTCGTCGACCAGTTTTATGCCGACGTGCAGGCCGCCGGCGGCGGCCGCTGGGACACCTCGAGCCTGGTCACGCGGTTGAAGTGACGGCCCTCGCTGGGCACTCTATTTCGACGCCGGTGCGGCCTTTTTTTGCAGGTCGGCGAGTTCTTGCTCACTGATCAGCTCGAACACCCGCACCACCTTTTGCACCCCAGTGATCTCGCGCGCGACCTCGGTGGCGCGGCCGGCTTCGCGCTCGGAGACGCGACCCATGAGGTAAGTCGCGCCACGCTCAGTGACCACCTTCAGCGCATTCGCCTGCAAGTCCTTGGCGTCGATGAACGCCGCTTTGACACGCCCGGAAATGATCGCGTCGCTGGATCGCGCGGTGAGCGAGCTGTTGCCCATCACCGCGAGTTCGTTGACCAGCGAGCGCACGTTATCAACCCGTGCGGCGGCCTGCTCAGCGGCGCTGCGGTCGGCATCGCTGGCGATTTCACCGGTCAGCAGCACCATCCGGTTGTAGCTGGTCACGTTGACATGGCCACGTTCGCCGGTCGCCTCGCGGATGCGTTGCCCGGCCTTGAGCTCGATCGCCTGGTCTTCGACCTGCGCGCCCGAACTGCGCCGGTCGATAACCATCAGCGTGCCGCCGACCATCGCCCCGCCCAGCAGCAGCGGCGCGCAGGCCGTCAGCACGGTGGCCGCGCTGATCGCCACCAGCAAGGCGCCGGCATTGCGCGAAAAAAATCCATTCCTTGCGCTTGACTCGTTCATGCACTTTCCTGTTCGCCCATAAGTTGAAGGTCGACCGCATCGCACAAACAATGCAGCACGAGAAGATGTGTTTCTGCGATGCGCGCGGCGCGCTCATGGGGCACCGCGATGGTGACATCGGTTTCGCCCAACGCGGCCGCCCAGGCCGCGCCGGCAGGGCCGGTGAGCACGACCAGCGTCATGTCCTTTTGATGCGCCGCAGCCGCGGCGTGCAACAAGCGCTCGCTTGCTCCCAGCGTGTCCACCAGCAGCAGCACATCCCCCGGCTGGCCCACCGCACTGACCTGTTGTG
The DNA here is from genome assembly GCA_031419315.1 of Betaproteobacteria bacterium. GTDB lineage: Bacteria > Pseudomonadota > Gammaproteobacteria > Burkholderiales > Burkholderiaceae_C > Rubrivivax. The sequence goes on along the minus strand of JANOKR010000590.1, from coordinate 6,091 downwards.
CGACGCTGCTCAGGCCGTCGTCGCGCAGCGCCAGCGCGGCCAGCGGCGGGCGGTCGCGCTCGAAGCGCCCGGTGAACGCGGCCGCAAAAACCGGCGCCAGCATGGCCCCGGCGTCACTGCCGCTGACCAGCAACTTGCCGCCCGCGGTGAGGCAGCCGACGAGAGCCTGGGCGGCGGCGGCAACCGGCCGCGCCAGGCTGGCGGCGGCCTGGTTCTGCAAGTCGGCGCTCTCGAAAAACTGCTGCTGGATGCGTTGTTCGAGCATGGGCATGAATCATATGACAGGGCTTTGTGGGCGCCGGTTCCGCTGACCCAGCGACGATGTCGCGGCATCGCCTGCCGTCGTCGGCCTGTGGTCAGCCGGCATCAAACGCCGCGCGGATCCACTCCAGCGCGCCGGCGTCGATGGCGACGACATCAAATCGGCAAGGTGGCAGGGTCGGCAGGCGCAGCAGAAAGTGCCGCGCCGCGAAGATCAGCCGGCGCTGTTTGGCTGCACCGACACTCGCCGCCGCGCCGCCCTGAGTCAGCCTGCCGCGCGCGCGGACCTCGACAAACACCAGCGTGCCGTCACGGTCGCGCATCACGAGGTCAACTTCGCCGCCGGCGCGGCCGGGCCCGCGGGCGACCCGATAATTGCGTTGCACAAGTTGAAGGCCGTGGCGCAGCAGGTGCTGCAGCGCTCGCGCCTCGGCTTCGTCGCCTACCGCCTTGACCATCCCCAACCCCTCGCTGCTGAGCACCGCCGCGGCCGCTGCCGGCGGCCAGCAGTATCCCGCCAGCACGCTGTACATCGTGGCCACGCCGATCGGCAACCTCGCCGACTTGAGCCTGCGCGCGATCCATGTGCTGGCCATCGTCGACGCAGTGGCCTGCGAAGATACCCGTGGCAGCGGGGCGCTGCTGCGCCATCTCGGGCTGGACAAGCCGATGTTCGCGCTGCACGCCCACAACGAAGCCGACGCCGCGCAACGGGTGTGCAAACAGCTCGCCGCCGGCCAACGTGTGGCCTATGTCAGCGACGCTGGTACGCCGGCGATTTCCGACCCCGGCGCGGTGCTCGTCGCGGTGGTCGCCGCGGCTGGATTTCGCGTCTTGCCGATACCGGGTGCGAGCAGCGCCACCGCCGCGCTCAGTGTCGCTGGCGACGCTGTCGGTGCGGGTTTTCACTTTGTCGGTTTCCTGCCGGCCAAAGGCGCGGCGCGGCAGGCGGCTTTGCTGGCGGCCGCGCAAGACGCCACGACGCAGGTTTTGTTCGAGGCGCCGCACCGCATCGAGCCGCTCGTCGAAGCCCTGGCATTGGCAGCACCGCAGCGCAGCGTCACGCTGTGCCGCGAACTGACCAAGCAGTTCGAGACCATCGTGACCTGCGCCGCCGCCGAACTGCCGGCCTGGCTGGCCGCCGACGCCAACCGTCTGCGCGGCGAGTTTGTCGTCGTGCTGCATGCCCTGACGCCGGCACCTGCCGGCGAGACGCCGGCGGTCAGCGACGACACGCAGCGCATGCTGCGGGTGCTGTTGCGCGACCTGCCGCTGAAGCAGGCGGTGGCGCTGGCGGCCGAATTGAGCGGCGCACCGCGCAATACGCTCTACGCGCTGGCGCTGGCCTGGCGCGGCGACAGCGCTGAGGCCTGACCTGGCGCGGGGCCACGGCCGCAGCACGGCGTCGTGTCTATTGGGGGCGGATGTCGCGGCTGGCGCTGGTCGAACGGCGGCGCCGGAAGCAGCACTCCTAGAATGGCATCCTCCCGACGCCATAAAGCCGCCCGCCATGATTTCCCGCGAACCCACGATCGAGCGCCTGGCCACCGCCAGCGCGCTGCTGCTTGAGCCCTTCGGCCTGAACGAGGCCACGATCTCGCGCGCGCTGGCCTTGATCGGTGAACACCGCATCGATGACGCCGACCTGTATTTCCAGACCACCCGCCACGAAGGCTGGAGCCTCGAAGAAGGCATCGTCAAGAGTGGCAGCTTCAGCATCGACCAGGGGGTTGGTGTGCGTGCGGTGGCCGGCGAAAAAACCGCCTTCGCCTATTCCGACGACCTCTCGGAAGCTTCGCTGCTCGACGCTGCGCGCACCGTGCGCACCATCGCCGCGGCCGGCGAGCAGCGGCGCGTCAAGGTTGCAGCGCGCAAGCCGCGCATCGCCGCGGCGCGCAGCCTGTATGCACCCGCCGACCCGATCGGCACGCTGGACAGTGCCCAGAAGGTCGCGCTCCTGGCGAAGGTCGAGCAGCTCGCGCGCGCCAAGGACCCGCGTGTCGCGCAGGTCATGGCCAGTGTCGGCGCCGAATACGATGTTGTGCTGGTGGCGCGCGCCGACGGCACCCGGGCCGCCGACGTGCGCCCGCTGGTGCGCCTGAACGTCACCGTCATCGCCGAGCAAAACGGCCGCCGCGAAGTCGGCTCGGGCGGCGGCGGCGGCCGCTTCGGCTTGGGGTTTTTCACCGACACGGTGATCGCCAGTTATGTCGACCAGGCCGTCAACGCCGCGCTGACCAACCTCGAAAGCCGTCCCGTCGCGGCCGGCGAGATGACCGTCGTGCTCGGCCCCGGCTGGCCCGGGGTGCTGCTGCACGAAGCCGTGGGCCATGGGCTGGAAGGCGACTTCAACCGCAAGGGCTCGAGTGTTTTTGCCGGCCGCATCGGCCAGCGCGTGGCGGCCAAGGGCGTGACCGTGCTCGACGACGGCACCCTGGCCGACCGCCGCGGCTCATTGAATATCGACGACGAAGGCTGTACCACGCAGCGCAACGTGCTCATCGAAGACGGCATCCTGCGCGGTTATATCCAGGATGGCCTCAACGCCCGCCTGATGGGCGTCAAACCCACCGGCAACGGCCGCCGCGAAAGTTACGCCCATGTACCGATGCCGCGCATGACCAATACCTACATGCTTGGTGGTGCGACGCCGCCGGCGGAGATCGTGGCCAGCATCAAACGCGGCTTGTACGCGACCAACTTCGGCGGCGGCCAGGTCGACATCACGAGCGGTAAATTTGTCTTCTCCGCCAGCGAAGCCTTCTGGGTTGAAAACGGCAAGATCCAGTACCCGGTCAAAGGCGCGACGATTATCGGCAACGGCCCCGACGCGCTGACCCGGGTGAGCATGATCGGCAACGACATGCAGCTCGACACCGGCGTCGGCGTGTGTGGCAAAGAAGGCCAGAGCGTGCCGGTCGGTGTCGGCCAGCCGACGCTGCGCATCGAGCGGCTGACGGTGGGCGGCACGGCCTGAAATCGGCGATGTGGCGGTCGCTGAAATCGTCGCCGTCGCCGCGCGGCCAGCGGCGGCCGTGCTGCGCACCGGGCCGCGCACCGGGCGTCGCGGCGACATGAACAGCGGCATCTTCATCAGCTACCGGCGCAGCGACTCGCAGCATGCGGCTGGGCGCCTGGCCGATGCGCTGGTACGCGAGTTCGGCGACCGCCAGATCTTTCGCGATATCGAGGATATCGAAGCCGGCGCCGATTTCATCGACACGCTGGAGCGTGCGCTGGCCTCGTGCGGGATCATGCTGGTGGTCATTGGCGCGCAGTGGCTGGAGCTGCGTGACGCCCAGTCCGGTGCGCGCCGACTCGACGCGCCCGACGACTGGGTGCGCCAGGAGATTGCTCGTGCGCTGCAACGTGGCATCCGCGTCATCCCGGTGCTGCTCGAGCGCACCAACGTGCCGCCGGCCAGCGACTTGCCCGACGACCTGAAGGCGCTGGTGCGCCGGCAGGCGATCCGCCTGGCCGACGCGCAGTGGTCGCGCGACGTCGATGCCTTGATCGCGGCGTTGCGACCGCAGCTCGCCACGGAGTTGGTGGCGCCACCGCCGTGGACCACACCATCGCAAGCACCCTCTCAAGCACCCGCCGCAGCACCATCCGCGGCGCGACCTGCATCACCGCCAACATCGCCGCCAACATCACCGCCGACTTCAACTTCGGCAGCCACCGCCGCCGGCTCAGCGCTGGGCAGCCGCATCGAATCCGGCGTGCGTACCGGGCTGAACTGGGCCAAGCGAATCCTGCTCGGCCTCGGCCTGACGGTGCTGTTGCTGGTGTTTTTGATGGTCCGCGCCTGCAACGATGCCCCGCCCGACCTCAGCGGGCGCTGGACCAGCGCCGAGGGCTGGACGCTGGACTTCCGGCCCAAACCGCGGTCACCGCAGCAGCTCGCCGATGGCGAAACCAGCTACGCCATCACCGGCGTCACCGGCGTCACCGGCGTCGCCGGCAGCGGCGCGCGACTCGAATGTGATGCCGTGCCCGCGATGTTCGGCTCGGTTGACCTCGACTGCCGGATTGCACCCGGCACCGCTGCCGCCGACACCTTTAGTTGCGGCGGGATGTACATCAGCAGCAGCCCGACCAGCGCCACCGGCGACTGCAAGTGGCAGCGCGACAGCAGCACCCGCAAGCTCACGATCAAGCGCTGACGACGCCACGCCGGGTCAGCACTTCTTGCCGTTCTGAAACAGCGTCGTGCCATTCGCTGGCGAGGAACCATGCGCCGTCGCCGCGTCGGTGATGTCGATGACACCGAGGCCGGCTTCGACGTACATGAACTTCGCCCCGGTGCCGTTGGCGACCTTGTCGACGCAGACCGATTTCACGATGTAGTCAACGCTCTTGTAGCTGAGTTTTCCATCGGCACCGAAGGTCGTTTCCGCCGCACCCGACTTGACAAACGGATCGCCGGGGTTCGGCCCGAAGCTGCCTTCGTCGCCGTCATAGGTGCCGGCATAGGCAGTGAGCTGCGCGGCACTCGGGACCTCGACCGAGCCGGCGGCGTAGTGCGTGGTGTCGCAGCTCAGAGCGGCGGCGCCAGCGGCACCCGCCGCGCCGTCGTCACCCCCCGCCGCCACAGGCGGCCAGGGTCAGGGCAAGGGTGGAAATCAGGGCAGTGTGATTGCGCATGGTGGGCCTCATGGGGTAGGTCGGGCGGTGGTCAGACAAGGGGCCTGATCGACCCCTTGTCTGCCTACGCCGCAGCCTCGCGTCAAAAGGCTCATCGGGTCGTCGCAGCCGCCAAAGCTTGCCAAGCGCCGAGTGTCGAACGCCGGGCCGGCAGCGGCGCAGCCGCGTGCTACATTGCAGTCATGTTTTGCCCTGCGTCGTTTTATTTTGCGTACTTTTGGTTCTCGCCCCGTCTGGCGGCTGGAGAGGCAAACGCGTAAGTCGAATCAACGCCAAGCACCCCCAAAACCGCCGGCAGCCCCGGCGGTTTTTTGTTTTCAGAGCCAACGTTTTTTTCAGGAGCCCTTCATGCCGAACCGCAGCCCCAGCAACCCCAGCACCGAGGGTTGGTATGCGCTCAGCGAAAAGACGAGCCAGATCGACGACCAGCGGATCAAGGACGTGACGCCGCTGCCGCCGCCGGAACACCTGATCCGGTTTTTCCCGATCGCCGGCACGCCGGTCGAGACGCTGGTCGGCGACACCCGTCGCGCGGTGCACAACATCATGCTCGGCGATGACGACCGCCTGCTGGTGATCGTTGGCCCCTGTTCGATCCACGATCCCAAAGCCGCGCTTGACTACGCCCAGCGGCTCAAGGCCGAGCGCGCCCGCTACGCCGACACGCTCGAAATCGTGATGCGGGTGTACTTTGAAAAACCCCGCACCACGGTCGGCTGGAAGGGCCTCATCAACGACCCCTACCTCGACTCCAGCTACCGCATCCACGAAGGTCTGCGCATCGCGCGCCAGTTGCTGCTGGAAATCAACCGCGCCGGCATGCCCGCCGGCAGCGAATTCCTCGACGTGATCTCGCCGCAGTACATCGGCGACCTGATCGCCTGGGGCGCGATCGGCGCCCGCACCACCGAGAGCCAGGTGCACCGCGAACTCGCCTCGGGCCTGTCGGCGCCGATCGGCTTCAAGAACGGCACCGACGGCAACATCCGGATCGCGATCGATGCGATCCAGGCCGCAGCGCAGCCGCACCATTTCCTGTCGATCCACAAGAACGGCCAGGTCGCGATCGTCCAGACCCGCGGCAACCCCGACTGCCACGTCATCCTGCGGGGCGGCAAAGCGCCCAACTACGACGCCGCGCAGGTGGCCGCGGCCTGCGCCGAGATCGAGGCCGCCAAGCTGG
>JANOKR010000589.1:0-1817 GCA_031419315.1 Betaproteobacteria bacterium | reverse complement strand
GTGCAGCGGGTGGCCAGCGTCACGCGAGCAGCCTTTCGCGGCTACGAGCGGCGCTCGCCGGTCATCAGGATCCAGCCGTCCGCTTGGTCGGCGACGCTGATCGTGAGCCAGGGCGAATAGGCGGCGATGAGCTCGTCGGCCTGGCGCTCAAGAATGCCCGCAAGCACCAACTGGCCACCCGGCGCGACATGTGCGCAGAGCAGCGGCGCGAGCAGCTTCAGCGGTGTTGCGAGGATATTCGCCAGCACCAGTGGATAGGCGCCGGTCGCCGCATCGGGCAAGGCTGCCACGAGCCGCACTTCGTTGGCCGCCGCGTTGGCGCGCGTGGCCTCGAGCGCCGCCGGGTCGATGTCGACGGCATCCAGATTCTGGCCACCGTGCAGCGCGGCGCCGATGGCCAGGATGCCCGAACCACAGCCGTAGTCGAGCACCCGCGACCAGCCCGACGACCGCTGTGGCGCCTGCTGGGCAATCCAGCGCAGGCACATGCGCGTCGTTGGATGAGTGCCGGTGCCGAAGGCCAGGCCGGGGTCGAGCCGGATCACTTGCTGGGCATCGGCAGGCGGCTGATGCCAGCTAGGCACCACCCAGAAACCCGGCGCGATCGACACCGGCGCAAACTGGGATTGGGTCAAGCGCACCCAGTCGGCATCGGCGACGCCAGCCATCGACGTCAGCTGCAAGCCCTCGGCACCAACCTGTGCGAGCAGCCGTGTCGCGGCGTCGGTAGCCGCGGCTTCAGACTCGAACAGCGCGCGCAGGGTCGAGCGCTGCCAGGCGGTGTCGGGTGCCGGCATGCCGGGTTCGCCAAACAGCGCCTGCTCCTGGGCTAAGCCGGCATCGCTGTCTTCGACCGATACCGACAGCGCGCCGAGTTCGTCCATCAACAGGTCTGATACCGGTTCGACGATCACCGCCGGCGCTTGCAGCACCAACTCGATCATCGCGCGGGCGGCGGCTTGCGGTGGCTGAGCCAGTTCTCAAGATAGTGGATGTTGGTGCCGCCGGACATGAAGTTCGAGTCGGCCATCAACTCGCGGTGCAGCGGGATGTTCGTATTGATGCCTTCGACCACCGTTTCCGACAGCGCGGTGCGCATCCGTGCGAGTGCCTGCTCGCGGGTATCGGCGTGCACGATGATCTTGCCGATCATCGAGTCGTAGTTCGACGGCACGTTGTAGTTGGTGTAGGCATGCGAATCAACCCGCACACCCGGCCCGCCGGGGGGATGCCACATCGTGATCCGGCCCGGCGACGGCACGAAGGTGTAGGGATGCTCCGCATTGATGCGGCACTCCAGCGCATGCCCGCGCATCTGGATATTGCGCTGCGCAAACGGCAGTTTTTCGCCGGCGGCGACGCGGATCTGCATCTGCACGATATCGATGCCGGTGACGAGCTCGGTCACCGGATGTTCGACCTGCACCCGCGTATTCATCTCGATGAAAAAGAACTCGCCGTTTTCGTAGAGAAACTCAAACGTGCCGGCGCCGCGGTAGCCGATGCGTTTGCAAGCGGCTGCGCAGCGGTCGCCGATCTTTTCGATCACCCGTCGCGGGATGCCCGGTGCCGGGGCTTCTTCGATGATCTTCTGGTGCCGGCGCTGCATCGAACAGTCGCGCTCGCCGAGCCAGACCGCGTTGCGGAAGCTGTCGGCCAGGACCTGAATCTCGACGTGGCGCGGGTTCTCGAGGAACTTCTCCATGTACACCGCCGGGTTGCTGAACGCCGCACCGGCTTCGGTGCGTGTGGTCTGCACCGCGTGGATCAGCGCGGCCTCGGTGTGCACCACACGCATGCCGCGCCCGCCGCCGCCG
>JANOKR010000588.1:0-4820 GCA_031419315.1 Betaproteobacteria bacterium | reverse complement strand
CCGCGCCGGTCATGATGATCGCGTGCAGGATGCTGACGTGGCAGTTGCGGTCGACCACGACCACGTCACCCGGCGCCACCGTGTGGTGCCAGACCATCTTGTTGCTCGTGCTGGTGCCGTTGGTGACAAAGAAGCAGTGGTCGGCGTTGAAGATGCGCGCGGCATTTTTTTCGCTCTGGTAAACCGGGCCGGTGTGGTCGAGCAACTGGCCGAGTTCGTCGACCGAATTGCAGACGTCGGCGCGCAGCATGTTCTCGCCAAAAAACTGGTGGAACATCTGGCCGACCGGGCTCTTCAGGAACGCCACGCCGCCGCTGTGGCCCGGGCAATGCCAGGAGTAGGAGCCGTCCTGCGCATAGTCGACCAGGGCCTTGAAAAACGGCGGCGCCAGGCCGTCGAGATAACTCTTGGCCTCGCGGATGATGTGCCGCGCGACAAACTCCGGCGTGTCCTCGAACATGTGGATGAAGCCGTGCAGCTCGCGCAGGATGTCGTTCGGAATGTGCTGCGACGTCCTCGTCTCGCCGTAGATGTAGATCGGGATGTCGCTGTTCTTGCGCCGGATCTCTTCAATGAACTTGCGCAGGTTCAGCACCGCCGGGTCGAGCTCGGGGCCGGGGGTGAACTCCTCGTCGTCGATCGACAGGATGAAAGCGCTGGCCCGGCTCTGCTGCTGCGCAAATTGCGACAGGTCGCCGTAGCTGGTCACGCCGAGCACCTCGAAGCCCTCTTTTTCGATCGCCTGCGCGAGCGCGCGGATACCCAGGCCCGAGGTGTTTTCGGAGCGAAAGTCTTCGTCGATGATGACCAACGGAAAGCGAAACTTGAGCGTCATGGTGCCCTGCAGCCAGGCAAACCCGGCAAATGAGAGAGGGCGCGAAGTGTAGGGCGATGCCGGCCGCGCCGGCAGTTCACTGGCAGGCCACTGGCAAGCGACTGTGCCCGGCTGGCTACACTCGCCGAGTACTTGGTTCACAAGATGACAGTTGAAGGAGACCCATGGACTTCAGCGCTGCAACCTGGTGGTGGATGCTCGCCGGCATATTGGTCGCCGCCGAGCTGCTCACGGGCACGTTTTATCTCTTGATGCTGGCGCTGGGATGCGCCACTGCGGCCATCACCGCGCATGCCGGCATGTCGTCGACGGCGCAGGTCCTGGCCGCTGCCATCGCCGGCGGCGGCGCCACCGCGGGCTGGTACGTCAGACGCTGGCGGTCGCCAGCCGCACCGGAGGCCGCCGCCAACCGCGACGTCAATCTCGACGTCGGCGAGACGGTGCAGGTCGACACCTGGGGCGCCGATGGCCAGGCCCGCGTAAAATACCGTGGCGCCGCCTGGTCGGTGCGTTATGCCGGCAGCGGCACCCCAGCGCCCGGCAGCCATGTCATCGTGGCGGTGCATGGCAGCCGGCTCGACGTTGCGCCGCGCTGAAGTTCACGCCCAACCGAGCCACCCAACCACGCGACCCAACCAAGCGACCTCATCCAGCGACCCGCTGTCACGACGTCACCGACCGCCCTCACCGAACCCCCGAAAGCGCCCATGGACATCGCCCTCGTCATCGCCGTCATCGCGGTCATCTTCATCCTCCGCGCGGTCAAGATCGTGCCGCAGCAGCATGCATTTGTCGTCGAGCGCCTTGGCAAATACGACCGCACGCTGACCCCGGGCCTGAGCTTCGTGATCCCGTTCATCGAACGTGTGGCCTACAAACATGTGCTCAAGGAAGTGCCGCTGGATGTGCCGAGCCAGGTCTGCATCACCAAGGACAACACCCAGTTGCAGGTCGACGGCATCCTGTTCTTTCAGGTCACCGACCCGATGCGCGCGAGTTATGGCTCGAGCGACTACATGACCGCCATCACGCAGCTGGCGCAGACCACCTTGCGCAGCATCGTCGGCAAGATGGAACTCGACAAGACCTTTGAAGAGCGCGGCCTGATCAACGCCTCGGTGGTCGAAGCGCTCGACGAAGCGGCGCAGAACTGGGGCGTGAAGGTGCTGCGCTACGAGATCAAAGATCTGACGCCGCCGGCGGAGATCCTGCGCAGCATGCAGGCGCAGATCACCGCCGAGCGCGAAAAGCGCGCGCTCATCGCCGCGTCAGAAGGCCGGCGCCAGGAGCAGATCAATATCGCCACCGGCGAACGCGAGGCTTTCATCGCGCGCAGCGAAGGCGAAAAACAGGCCGAGATCAACAACGCCCAAGGCGAGGCCGCGGCGATCACTGCGGTGGCCGACGCGACGGCCGATGCGATCCGCAAGATCGCCGCGGCGATCCAGGCCCCCGGCGGGGAACAGGCGGTGCAGTTGAAGGTCGCCGAGCGCGCGGTTGATGCCTACGGCCATCTGGCCAAAGTCAACAATACGATGATCGTGCCCGGCAACATGAGCGAAGTCTCGGCGCTGATCGCGACCGCGATGGCCCTCATCAAGGGCCCCGGTAAACCGTGACCGCACTGCTGCACAACGTGCTCGGCGGGGAACTGGTGCCCTGCTCCTACGACCCGCTCACCGGATGGTTGCGCGACGGCTGCTGCACCACCGACGACCACGACCAGGGCAGCCATGTCATCTGCTGCAAGGTCACCGTCGCTTTCCTGAACTTCCAGATGGAGCGTGGCAACGACCTCATCACGCCACGCCCGCAGGCCCGCTTTGCCGGCCTCAAACCCGGCGACCGCTGGTGTGTCTGCGCGCTGCGCTGGAAAGAAGCCTACGAGGCCGGCTGTGCGCCGCCGGTGGTGATGGAATCGACGCACGCCCGCGCGCTCGACTTCGTGCTCATGGAGTGGCTGCGCGAAAAGGCGCTGCAGACCGTCGGCTAAACTGTTCGCCAATCTTTGATCACATTCCCGGAGGGATGGATGAGCGGTTTAAGTCGCACGCCTGGAAAGCGTGTGGGGGTTAACAGCCCCCCGCGGGTTCGAATCCCGCTCCCTCCGCCATCGGGAAAAGCCCCCCGCTGGATGGCGACCACCCTGGTCGCAACGGCAGCCTTGCTCAGCGCCTGCGGCAGCGCGCCACTGTCGTTTCTTGACGGCGATCTGCAAATCCTGACGACGCTCGACCTGCATCCGCTGCGCGTGATCTCGATCGATGGCGACTTCTCGAAGCAGAACCCGCGCCAGATCGCGCCGGGTGTTCGCTCCATCGTGGTCGAGACCACCTTCAGTGGTGGCGCGCGGGCGGCCGGGGCGAAGGCCTATGCGATCCGGGTCGCACCCTGCACACGCTACTACCTGGCGGCCCGGCGCCTGGTGCCGCTGGGTGCCGATTGGGAAATGATCACCGAGCGCACCGAAGCCGTCGCCGGCTGCAACCCGGCCGAAGAACTGAAGAAGTCGGGCCTGGGCTCGACGCTCGAAGTCAGCCCCAGCCTGGCGCGCGCTTCTCGATGAACGCCTGCACGCCTTCGAGCGCAGATTCGTCCATCATGTTGCAGGCCATCGTGTGCTGCGCATCGGCATACGCGGCTTCGATGCCGGCCTCGATCTGGCGGTAGAACAACTGCTTGCCCATCGCGATCGCGACCTGCGGTTTGTCGATGATCGAAGCGACCATCGATTCGATCTCGGCATCAATTTCCGCCGGCTCCGCAACCCGGTTCACCAGCCCCTTGGCCAGGGCTTCTTCGGCCGAGATGAAGGCCCCAGTGACGAGCATCTCGAAGGCCGCCTTGCGCGCGACGTTGCGTGACAGCGCCACGCTCGGTGTCGAGCAGAACAGACCCAGGTTGACGCCGCTGACGGCGAACCTGGCGTCGCGCGATGCCACCGCCAGATCGCACATCGCCACCAGTTGGCAGCCGGCCGCGGTGGCGATGCCCTGCACCCGCGCGATCACCGGCATTGGCAGTTGCTGGATCGACATCATCATCCGCCCGCACTGCGCAAACAGGCGCTCGTAGTAGGCCTGCGAAGGCTCGGCGCGCATCTCTTTCAGGTCGTGCCCCGCGCAGAAAGCGCGGCCGGCCGCAGCGAGGATCACGACCCGCGCGCTGGGGTCGGCGGCCACGCGGTCGATCTGTGCCTGCAGCGCGGCGAGCATCGCTTCGCTGAGCGCATTGAAAGCTTGCGGCCGGTTCAGCGTCAGCGTGACCACGCCGCGTGCATCGCGCTCGCGCAAAACCAGGGATTCGTCGTTCATGTGGATCGGCTCCTACTTCGGCGCTGCGCTGCTGCGCGCCCGCTCGCGCAATTGAAACTTCTGGATCTTGCCGGTGCTCGTTTTCGGGATCGCTTCGAAGCGGATCTCGCGCGGCACCTTGTAGCCAGCGAGCAGCGCCTTGCAGTGGGCGATCAGCGCTTCGGCGGTGACCAGCACATCGGCCTTGCATTCAACATACGCCAGCGGCGTCTCGCCCCATTTGGCATCCGGCTTGGCGACCACCGCGCAGGCCAGCACCGCAGGGTGGCGGTAGAGCGCATCTTCGACTTCGAGCGAGCTGATGTTCTCGCCGCCAGAGATGATGATGTCCTTGCTGCGGTCCTTGATCTTGACGTAGCGGTCGGCCTCCATCACCGCCAGGTCGCCGGTGTGGAACCAGCCGCCGGCGAAGGCCTTTTCGGTCGCGCCCGGGTTTTTCAGGTAGCCCTTCATCACGATGTTGCCGCGGAACATGATCTCGCCCATCGTCTGGCCGTCGGCCGGCGCTTCGGCCATCGATTCCGGGTCGAGCACGGTCATGCCTTCCTGCAGCATGTAGCGCACACCCTGGCGGCCGTTCAGCCGCGCCTGTTCCGACAGGCTCTGTCGCGCCCAGTCGTCGCGCCGCACGGCCACCGCGGCCGGGCCGTAGACCTCGGTCAGTCCGTACA
>JANOKR010000587.1:0-6183 GCA_031419315.1 Betaproteobacteria bacterium | reverse complement strand
CCAGGTCATCGCCAACTGGCCCGGCCTGGCCCGCGCCGACCGCTTCGAGGGCCGTGACCTGCGCATCACCACCGACCTGCGCGCCGTCTTCCGCACCGTCTTGCACGAGCATCTGCAGCTCCCCTTGGCGGCGATCGACCGTGATGTGTTCCCCGGCAGCGCTGGGCTGCGCCGGCTGGAGTTGTTGCGCGGTTGATCCGATCGGGCGATAGATCGCACGCCGGCGCTGGCGGTCAGGCCGCGGTGTCGGCGCGATGCTCAAGATCGGCGAGCAAGCGACGCGCGGCGCGCAGGTCTTCGGTGCCAAAGCCTTCGCTAAAACCCGCCACGCATGCCGACAACAAGGCGGCCGCTTCAGCCCGCCGCGGGCCGCCCACCCACAGCCGCGCGAGGCTCATCGTGGCGCGCAACTCGAACGCCCGCGCACCCTGGCTGCGCGCCAGTCCGATCGCCGCGTCGAAGCTGCGCTCGGCGTCGGCAGCGGCGGCGGCGCTGGCGGCACCGGTGGGGTGGGGCAAGGCCAGCTCGCCTTCGAGGCGCAAGGCCTCGGCGGCATAAAGTGCATTGCCGTTGCCGGCAAGGGATTGGACTTCGTCCAGCGTCGTGCGGGCATCGGCGCTGCGGCCGGCCGCGGTTTGCACTTCGGCCAGCAGGCACAGCAGGTAAGGCAGTCCGACCTTGCCCCCAATGCCGCGCATCGCATCGATCGCCGTACGCATCGCCGCGATGCCGGCCAGCGCATCGCCTTGGCGCGTTTGCCCGCGGCCCTGCGTAAATTCGGCCAGCACGCGCCAGTAGGTGATGCCATGTTCGCTGCTCAGCACCGCCTGTCGCCGCGCCAGCTCGAGCGCCTGCGTGACATCGCCGCAAAGGAAGTGAATCCAGCTCGCATAGCCGAGCGCAAAGACGGTCGAGTGCGGGCTGTCGGCGGCGTTGGCGAGCCTGACTGCGCTGTCGGCATGCTGCCGCGCCTGATCGGCGAAGCCGCTGTACCAATGCGCCCAGGCCAGGTACACCGCCAACCGCGGCAGGCCGCGGGCGTGGGTGACGCCGTCGCCAGCGGCAGGCAGCGCCAGCGCATGCTCCAGATGCCGGCGCGCGCCGGCGAGGTCGCCCAAGTGCAGGCAGGTCTGGCCGAGTTTGGTGTGGGCGTCAAAGGCCAGGCCGGTGTCCTGCGATTGTTCGGCCAGCTACAGCAGTTTTGCAGCCAGCGCGAGTGCGCCGGCCAGATCGGCGCGCAGGAAGCTGACATTCCACTGGCCGCGCGTGACGCGCTCCAGCTCGCCTGGCCGCCCGCAGACCGCACACAGTTGCAGCGCGCGCCGGTAACTCTCATCGACCTCGTTCGAGGCATAACCCTGCGCCGCCATCAGGGCCGCGCCCAGCGGCAGCAGCAGGTCCAGTTCCAGCCGCGCCTGTTGTTCGGCCGGCCGCTCGCCCACCAGCGCAAGGGCGTTGCGCAGCAACTCGATGCATTCCGGATACGCGCAGCGTGACAGCGCGCCGGCACCGGCCATCTCCAGATAGCGCAGGGTGCGTTCGTTGTCGCGCGCGATCTCGAAGCGCATCGCCAGTTCGGCCGCGATCGTGCTGCACTGCGCGCCGTAAGCCTGCTCCTGGCGCAGGCCGATGCGACGATGCCAGTCGGCGCGGCGGCTCAAGGGCACCTGTTCGTGGACGCCTTGCCAATAGACGGCGTGCAAAAAGCCATAAGCTGGCGCGAGGGTGCCGTCAGGCCAGGCCACCGATGCACGCGAGCGCAAGAACTGGCCCTGCGCGGCCAGGCGTGCGCAACGCTCTTCGGTATCGGCGACCGTGGCTTGCAGCGCCGCGGCCAGCGCCGCCACTGAAAAGTCGGCACCGGCCACCGCGGCGGCTTCGACCAGCCGCCGATCATCGGCGGCCAGGCGCTCGATGCGGTCGTTCACCAAACGCAGCAGGCTGCCGGCCAAGCCGATGCCGAGTTCGGCCACCGGCCCGCGCAGCGACCAGTCGCCGCCATCTTGTTGCAGCGCGCCGCGCGCGACCAGGTCGTCGACGGTGGCCACCACGAACAAGGCATGGCCTTCGGTGCGGCGGTGGACAAAAGCGCCCAGCTCGTCGAACGCAACCCGCGCCGTCGGGCCCAAGCGCTGCTGCAAGTACATCGTGACGGCAGCGGCATCGAGCAGGCCGAGCTCGATTTCGCTGGCTTGCCCACGCTGGGTCAGGCGCAAGCCCAGGCCCCGCAGCGGCGAGCCGCCGAGCTGGGCGTCGGCAGGGCGAAAACTGCCGATCAGCATCAGCCGCGCGGGGTCGCGCCGCCCGGCCAGGAAGGCGATCAAGGCCAGGCTCGACGGGTCGCTCCAGTGCAGGTCTTCGAGCCAGAGCACCATCGGCACCTGCGCCGCCAGCACCTCCAGCGCCTGCGTGATCTCGCGCAGCATGCGCTGGGGTGTGACCTCGCCGGGTTCGGCCGCCGCCGGCGCCGCGGCGCCGGCGTCCTGCGCCAGCCACGGCAGTTGCGCCAGCCAGTTCGGTGCGTAGCGCAGCAGCACCGCCAACATCGCCGGCGTGCCGACCTGCGCCGAGAGTTGTTCCAGCGCTTCGAGGATCGGCAGATGCGCCTCGCCGGGGCCGTATTGATCGACACAGCGACCTTGTGCGATCCGCAGGTCGCCGTGGCCCGCGTGGCGATCGATGAAAGCCTGCACGAGTGCGGTCTTGCCGATGCCGGCCTCGCCCGTCACCAACACCACCTGACGCTGGCCGGCGCGCACTTTGACCAGCGCGTCGTCGAGCCCGTCGAGTTGCTCGTCGCGCCCGACCAGGCGCTTGCTGCGGGACGACGACGCCGACAACGAGAGCGGTTCGCCCGCGCCGGCCGCGGGCGCGAAGACCACCGGCGCGATGAACCGAAAACCCAGTCGGTGCGCGGTGGCGATGTAGCGTGGCGCGCCGGCGTCATCACCCAGCGCGACGCGCAGCTCGTGGATCAAGCGCGACAGCGCGGCATCGCTGACCACGCTGCCGGCCCAGACGGTCTCAAACAGCTCGGCCTTGGTGAACAGGCTGCCGGGGCGGCCGAGCAAGGTCATCAGTAACACCAGCGCCTTGCGTGTCACCGCCACCGGCTCGTCGCCGCGCCAGAGCGTGGATTCCTGCGCATCGACTCTGAACGAATCGAATTGCCATTGCGGGGTGCTTTGCATCGCGGCCGGCCGTTGCCCTCAAGGTGCCTGCGCAAGATATCAGAACTAACTCAGGGCAATCTCATGACGCGCAGAGGCGGGCCGGCCAATCTCGCTGCGCAACACCGACACCGTCACCAACACCACCCACGGGAACACCATGTATCGCCTGTTTTCAAAAATCGGCCTCGGCCTGACCTTGCTCGTGGCCAACCAGGCGGCCTTCGCCGGCGCCACGGCATGGGTCTACCAGAACGGCCCGGCTTTTGTCATCGACCAGGACAGTGTCGCCAGCGGGCGTGCCTCAGCCGAGTTGGGTGGTGGCGGCACGTTGGACGCCGGTTCGTATTCGTATGTCGGCAGCGCGTATGCAGATACCCGCCGCGGTTCGCTCGGCGTCGCCGCGACGGCCAACGGCGTCGGTTACGAGGCGGCCAATGATCGTCTGGTTGTGCATTCGGAGGCGGGCTTTTCCGAGGCCGTGACGTTCTCGGGATCGGGCCCGGTGACGTTCAGGCTCGCGGTACAGGGCAGTTTTGCGTCGGTCGTTGGCGGCCAGATGACATCGTTCGCCAAGCTGGCGGTGCTCGGTTCCGGGGCTTCGCCGGTTACCGCGAGCACGTTCTGGCGCGGCGGCAACACACGCCTGAATGTGTCGACCAACCAGACCGTGGTCTCGGCGCTGCCGTCCAACTTCATCGTCTGGCTCGAATCGACGTTCTCAGCGCTGGCCGGCGCCCCGTACATCATCGAAGGCGAAATGGAAGTGTTCGTGGCTCCCCCGGTTAACGGGTCCACACAAGCCCTCTTCGACCACACCGCGCAGCTGGCGATCTTCACACCCGACGGTGTGACGTTCACGTCGGCGAGCGGCGACTTTCTCAGCCTCGCCACGCCCGCCGTGCCCGAGCCCGGGACGCTGGCGCTGTGGCTCGCCGGCCTGCTGGTGGTGGCCGGCGCCGGGCGCCGCGGCGGGCGCGCTGCCGGTGCTGCTGCTGACCCCATGGCTCGAACTACTGCCGTGGCTGGCTGACGGCTCGTAAGCAGAGCCAGCAATTCGCCGACGATGCGCTTGGCCGCGCCGGCTGGAGCTATTGCGTGGCTGATCGGGCAGTTGATCGTGTGGGCGTCTGGCGTCTGGCGTCTGGCGTCAAGCGCCACCCGCCGACCCTCGCGACCCTCGCGGCCCAACCCCTGCGTCAGGTTGCCACGGGCCGATCGAAGCGACCGGCGCGTGGCGAGGGCGCATGGTGCGCGGCGCACAGGTGTTCGATCAGATTCTGGCTGTGCGGCGGCAGCGCGCTGAAACGCTGCACACAGATCAACAGCCGGCGGTTGAGATAGGCGTCTGACAGCGGCAGCACCTCGATGGCCATGCTGCGCGCGCCGCGCCGCGCGGTCGCTTCGGGCAGCATTGCCACGCCAACACCACGCTCGATGAGGCGCAGTTGGGCATCGAAGCCGGGCACACGCACGCGGTAGTTCAAGCGTGCACCGCGCCCGGCGGCACGCGCCTCCCAGCGGTCTTGCAGCGCATCACCTTCGGGCAGGCCGACGATGTCGCAGCTGTCGGCGCGTGCGATCGAGATCGCGCCGCTGCCAGCCTCGTGCACCAGCGGGTGGCCGCGCGGCGTCACCAGCGCAAACCCGTTCACCACGAATTGAAATGCGTCCAGCCCCTGGACTGACGTGCGCTCGGTGACGATCGCAATGTCGGCGCTGCCGTCCCGCACCGCCTGCGAGGCCTCGTCGCCTGCGGCCTGGGCCACCGAGACGTTGACCTGCGGGTACTGCACGAGAAAGTCACCCAGCGCATCGGGCAGGTATTCGCGCACCGCCGCCGAGGTGCCGAGCACCGCGATGTGCTGCTTGCTGCCGCTGGCATGGGCTTGGAGGTCGAGCACCAGCCGCTCGGCTTGCAGCATGACCGTGCGTGCGTGCTGCACCAGCGCCAGCCCGGCTGCAGTGGGCACCACGCCGCGGTGCCCGCGGGCCAGCAACGGCGTAGACAACGCCTGCTCCATGCCCAGCACCCGCGCGCTGCCCGCCGCCAGCGACAAGTGAGCGGCGCGCGAACCGGCCGTGATGCTGCCGGCGTCGACGATGCGCACAAAAAGCCGCAGGTCGGTAAGGTCGAAGTGGAAGCTCATTCGCGCGTCGCCACCGCCGCGGGCAGCGCCGGCGCTGCCTGCCACTGCGATGCCGGCGGCGCGGCGTCGCCCAGCAAGCTGCCCACCAGCCGCAGCGTTGCAGCCGGCAGCTCGACCAGGCGGCGCACACACAGGCGCAGCGCAATCGCGGCAAAGTCCTCGGCCAGCGCGACGACGCAGATCTCCATGTCGCGCGCATGGCGCTGCGCCGTTCGCTGCGGCATCAGCGCGATGCCGGCGCGGCGGGCGACCAGTCGGCACTGCTCGTCAAAGCTGCCGACGCGCACGCGGCAGTTGAGATTGCGGCCGCGCTGCGCGACCCGGTGCTCCCAGATGTCCTGCAGTTCGGCGCCATGCGCCAAGCCAATGACATCGCAATGGTCGGCCTGCGCCAGCGAAATCGGCGCGGCCTGCGCCGCCTGCACCAGCGGATGGCCGGGTGCCGCGACGATGACCAGCCGGTCGGGTTGGAAGAGGAAGGACTCGAGTTCAAAGACATCGGTGTGGTCACGCACGATGCCCAGGTCCGCGGTACCGTCGGCCACCGCGCGCACGACTTCATTGCCGGGCCGCTCTTCAACCCGCAGATTGACCTGTGGATGGGCGAGCAGGTAGCCGGCCAGGCGCTCGGGCACGACCTCATGCAGCGCGACGGTGTCACACAGCAGGCGCAGCTGCATGGTCAGGCCCTGCGCGTGTTCGGCCAGGCTGCCGTGCAAGCGCTCCATCTGCTGCAGCAGCGAGCGCGCGTGCAGCACCAAGGCCTGCCCTGCGGCGGTGGGCTGCACACCACGCGGCTCGCGCGCCAGCAGCGGCACACCGAGCGAGCTTTCCATCGCCAGCACGCGCGCGCTGGCCGCCGC
>JANOKR010000586.1:0-5860 GCA_031419315.1 Betaproteobacteria bacterium | reverse complement strand
ATCATCAAGGCGCTGCGCGAGGGCCTGACCGCGAACCGCATCGAGTGGGTGGCCGGCATCATCAACGGCACGACGAACTTCATCCTCTCGGAGATGCGCAGCAAAGGGCTCGATTTCGACGAGGTGCTCAAGGAAGCGCAGCGCCTGGGTTACGCCGAAGCCGACCCGACCTTTGACATCGAAGGCATCGACGCCGCGCACAAGGCGACGATCATGAGCGCGATCGCTTTTGGCATCCCGGTGCAGTTTGACAAGGCGCATGTCGAAGGCATCACCGGGCTGCACGCTGCCGATATCCGCTACGCTGAACAGTTAGGCTACAGGATCAAGCTGCTCGGCATCGCGCGGCGCCGCGAAGACGTCCGCACGGGTGTGGGCATTGCTGGCGGTGGCGGCGGCGCGGGCGGGATCGAGCTGCGTGTGCACCCGACATTGATCCCGGCCAAGCGCCTGATCGCGAATGTCGAAGGTGCGATGAATGCGGTGGTGGTGCAGGGTGACGCGGTCGGCACGACGCTCTATTACGGCAAGGGCGCGGGTGCCGAGCCGACCGCCAGCGCGGTCATCGCCGACCTCGTCGACATCACCCGGCTGCACAGTGCCGAGGCGCACCACCGGGTGCCGTCGCTGGCGTTTCAGCACAGCGCGATGGCCGATACGCCGATCCTGCGAATCGACGAAGTCATCACCGCGTTTTATCTGCGCCTGCGTGTCAGCGACGAGCCCGGCGTGCTGTCGAGCGTGTCCACGATCCTGGCCGAATATGGCATCTCGATCGACGCACTGCTGCAGCGCGAAAGCGCCGACGGCGAGCGCCAGACCGAAGTCATCATCCTGACCCACGAAACGGTTGAAGGCCGCATGCGCAAGGCGATCGCCCAGATGCAGGCGCTGCCGACGGTGCTGGCGCCGATCGTCAGCTTGCGCAAGGAAGAGTTGGCGTGAAGTCGGCGTACATTGCGGCGTTGCTCCTCACACCATGAGCACCATGACATCGTCACCTTCGATCAAATCGCTGTACCAGGCACTCGATTTTGAGCGCGAGCTTGACCTGGACGATCCGGCCGACCGCCACCTGTATGTGGCCGGGCTGCACGCCGAAGACGGCTTGTCGCCGGTGGACGAACTGCGGGCGAATATCGAGATGGCGGCGCGCCCGGGAACCTGGTTGTTCACCGGCCATCGGGGTGTCGGCAAGTCCACTGAACTGCGCCGCATGGCGCATGAGTTGCGTGCTGCGGGTGGGTTCTATGTCGTCGTGGCCGACATGGAAAAGCGCATCAACCTGGCTGAACCCGTCAAGACCGAAACGCTGCTCGTATCCTTGGCGGCGACGCTGGCCGATCAGGTGGATCACGACCTTGGCGGCAACCGTGCCAAAGGTCACTACGCCGGGCGCTTGTGGGAGTGGTTGACCCGCACCGAAATCAACCTCACTGTGCTCGAGGTCAAGTTCGGCGAGTCCGGCTTCACCGCACAACTGCGTGAGAACCCGAGCTTTCGCGCCGAGGTGCAGCGTGCGCTTGAGGCGTCGCGGGGTACCTGGTTCGAGCAGGTCAAGTCCTTTATCAAGGAGGTGGCTGACGATGTACGGCTGCAGCGCGGCGCGGCAACGCAAGTCGTGCTGGTGCTCGACTCATTGGAGCGCCTGCGCGTCTCGGGTACCAATGCACAGGCCTGCTACGAAGCGATCGTGCAGACGTTTGATGTGAATGGCCAGTTCCTCAAGCTCGACCATGTGCACGCGGTGTACAGCGTGCCGCCGTTCCTGCCGTTTCTGGTGCCACGCATCGGCGGCTATTTCGGTGTCGAAGTCTGCAAGCTGCCGCATGTCAAGGTGTTCTCGACACCCGACCTGAGCCAGGGGGCTCAGGACGTCATGCCCAATCCGGTGGGCATCAACGGCATGGTGCAGAGCGCAAGCAAACGCTATCCGCCGATCGAGGAGTTGATTCCGCGCCCGATGCTGGATCGGCTTGCGCTGGCCTCGAGCGGCAGCGTGCGTGATTTTTTCAGACTCGTGAAATCGGTGTGCACCAAGGCGCAGGTCAAACAGCCGGTGCTCCCGTTGCAGGACGACAGCCTGCCCTTGCTTGCCGAACAAGCCTTGCGTGACGAGATGCCACTCGCCGACGAAGACCTCAAACGCCTGGCCCGGGTGCGCGTCTCGCATGGTGTGGCACTGGATACGATGGACAACCTGCACAAGGTGGCGCGTCTGTTCGACGGTGGTTTGATCCTGTCCTATCGCAATGGCGTCGGCGACTGGTGTGAGGTGCAACTGCTGCTGCACGATCAGATTGCACCGTTCCTGCCCGAGGCGGCGGCAGCCCGGGTGTGAGCATCGCGCTGAGCCCGGACGATGCCTGGCGCGAAATGCGCCTGCATATCGAGTGGGCGACCGGGTTCACGCTGTGTTTTGTCTTCAGCGATTCGCCAGCTCTTTCGCGCGCGTTGTTGCAGCGCCTTGACGACGCCTGGCGCTTCCGCACCGCGCCGGTGACCGTGATCGAGCCGAGTGATCCGGCGACAGCGGCTGTCGACATGTTCGAGGGCCTTGTTCAACATCAGCAGCGACTGCCGGGCGTGCTCGTGCCGGCATGGCTGCAACTGACGACGCACGCGCCAGATGTCGCCTGGGATCAGGCCCGCAGTGAATGCCTGGGGCGGCTGAACGAAGGGCGGGCCTGGCTGGTCAGCGATCTTGCAAGGCCCCTGGTCGTGTGCCTGCCGATTGCGTGGCAGGCCCAGGTAGCGCCGGCTGCGCCGGACCTGTGGCACCTACGGGTGTTCACAGTGACCTTAGCTGCGTCGGAGGTTGCTGACAAGGTGCCGGGGCTCGATGCCGTGGTGGGCGGGCCAGACGCGTCGTCGTTATCGCTGCTTGGCTCGCCACAGCGGATCGTTGCGCCTCATCGCTGGTTGGTCGAGGAGGCTCGAAACGCCTGGGCCTCGCGCCCCGAGGCGTCGCAGCAACGGGGGCTCGCCGCGGCCCTCGGCGATTTGAGCGCCGCCCAGCTCGATGCGGGTGATCCTGAGGGCGCCTGCGCATCGGCCCGCGAAAGCCTGGCGCTGCGCCGTCAACTGCGCGAAGCCCTGGGCGAAAGCCCGCAGGTGCTGCGTGACCTGTCGATCTCGCTAAACAACGTGGGCGCTGCCGAAGCCCAAGCCGGCCGGGGAGAGGCGGCGCTGGCGGCCTACCGCGAAAGCCTGGCGCTGCGCCGCCAACTGCGCGAAGCCCTGGGCGAAAGCCCGCAGGTGCTGCGTGACCTGTCGGTCTCGCTGGACAACGTGGGCGCTGCCGAAGCCCAAGCCGGCCGGGATGAGGCGGCGCTGGCGGCCTACCGCGAAAGCCTGGCGCTGAGCCGCCAACTGCGCGAAGCGCTGGGCGAAAGCCCGCAGGTGCTGCGTGACCTGTCGGTCTCGCTGAACAAGGTGGGCGCTGCCGAAGCCCAAGCCGGCCGGGGCGAAGCGGCGCTGGCGGCCTACCGCGAAAGCCTGGCGCTGCGCCGTCAACTGCGCGAAGCGCTGGGCGAAAGCCCGCAGGTGCTGGACGACCTTGCTGTTTCGCTGGAGCGAATGGCGGTGGCCGATGACGCTGACATGGTCACTCGACAGGCGGCTGCGAGCGAAGCGGTTGCGATCCGGGAACGGCTCGTTGCGGCGATGCCCGATTCACCGTGGCACGCGGAACGTCTCGCGGTTGCCCGCAGCGTGGCCGCTGCGCCGAGCGGCGGCGCGGCTGACGGACAATGACGACTTGATCCCACGACCCTTTTTGATCTTCGCTGGCCCATGAAATACATCAGCACCCGCGGCGACAAAACCCGCCGTACCTTCTGCGAGATCCTGCTCGAAGGCCTGGCGCCGGATGGTGGGCTGTACCTGCCCGAAGCCTATCCGCGCATCGATGCAGCGACGCTGGCACGCTGGCGCGGCTTGAGCTACGCCGACCTCGCGTTCGAGATCCTGTCGCTGTACATCGACGACATCCCGGCGGCCGACCTGCGCCGGCTGACATCGACCACGTACACCGAATCCATCTTCGGCACGCCGCAGATCGTGCCCTTGAAGCCGCTTGATGCCGGCGTGCAGATCGAAGCCTTGTCCAATGGCCCGACGCTGGCCTTCAAGGACATCGCGATGCAGTTGTTGGGCGCGCTCTTCGAATACCAGCTTGCGCGCCGCGGCGAGACGCTCAACATCCTTGGCGCGACCTCGGGCGATACCGGCAGCGCGGCCGAATATGCGATGCGCGGCAAGCAGGGCGTGCGTGTTTTCATGCTCAGCCCGCAGGGCCGCATGAGCCCTTTCCAGCAGGCGCAGATGTTCAGCCTGCAGGACGCGAATATCCACAACATCGCGGTCGTTGGTGTGTTCGACGACTGCCAGGACATCGTCAAGGCAGTGAGTGCCGATCTCGACTTCAAGCGCAAGCACCACATCGGCACCGTCAACTCGATCAACTGGGCGCGGCTGCTGGCCCAGGTGGTGTACTACTTTGCGGGCTACTTTCAGGCCACGCGGGCCAACGGCGAGCGCGTGAGCTTCGCCGTGCCCTCCGGCAACTTCGGCAATATCTGCGCTGGCCATGTCGCACGTTGCATGGGGCTGCCGATCGACAAGCTGGTGCTTGCGACGAACGAAAACGATGTGCTCGACGAGTTTTTCCGCACCGGCACCTACCGTGTCCGCGGCAGTGCTGAAACGCACGAGACCTCAAGCCCGTCGATGGATATCAGCAAGGCGAGCAATTTCGAGCGTTTTGTCTTCGACCTGCTCAGGCGCGATGCGGCGCGTACCGCGCAACTCTTCGGCCCCGCGCTCAACCAAGACGGCGGCTTCACGATCACGGCGACCGAGTTCGCGCGCATCGCCGGGTTTGGTTTTGTCTCCGGCAAAAGCAGCCACGCCGACCGGCTGGCCACCATCCGCGATACCTGGCAACGCTTCGGCGTGATGATCGACACCCACACCGCAGACGGCCTGAAGGTCGCGCGCGAACATCTGCAAGCCGGCGTGCCGATGATCGTGCTCGAAACCGCGCTGCCGGCCAAATTTGCGGCGACGATTCAAGAGGCGATCGGCCGCGAGCCCGACCGCCCGGCGGCGCTGGACGGCATCGAAAGCCGACCGAAGCGTTTTGTCGTGATGCCGGCGGATGCCGCGGCGGTCAAGCGCTACATCGTCGAACACTGCTGAACTGCTGCGATGGCTGCGCCGATTTCTCCGCCTCACTCGACCTCGCGGTCGCAGCCTCGACCGATGCTGTCGCTCGACGAGGCGCTGGAACAACTGCTGGCCGCGGTGCCTTCACACCGCATCACTGCCACCGAGGAACTGTCACCGTTTGATGCGCTGGGCCGCGTGCTGGCCGAAGACGTGGCGTCGCTGATTGACGTGCCGCCGCAGGACAACACTTCGATGGACGGCTACGCGCTGCGTGCCGCCGATGTGCCCACGGCGGGCACGCTGCTGCCGGTGTCACAACGCATCCCGGCGGGTGTCGTCGGCGGCGCCTTGCAGGCCGGAACTGCGGCGCGCATCTTCACCGGCGGCCAGATCCCCGCTGGCGCCGATGCGGTCGTGATGCAGGAACAATGTGAGGCGCTGGACGGTCGCGTGCGCGTGAACACCGTGCCCGAGCCCGGCCAGTGGGTGCGCTGCCGCGGCGAAGATATTCAGGCCGGTGCGATCGTGCTGAAAGCCGGCACCCGCCTGACGCCGCAGGCGCTCGGCCTGGCCGCATCGGTCGGACGCGCGCAACTCAAAGTGCTGCGCCGCCCGCGCGTGGCCCTGTTCAGCACCGGTGATGAGCTCGCGATGCCGGGCGAGCCGCTCAAGCCCGGCGCAATCTACA
>JANOKR010000585.1:0-5594 GCA_031419315.1 Betaproteobacteria bacterium | reverse complement strand
CGCGCAGTGGGTGGGCGGCGGCATCTTCCTGGCCTACCTGGTGCCGCCGTCGATTTTGTTCATTCCGCTCTCGACCGTGGTCTTCGAGTACGGCCTCTTCGATACGCCTTTTGCGCTGATCCTCACCTACCCGACGATCCTGATCCCGTTTTCGACCTGGCTGCTGATGGGCTACTTCAAGACGATCCCTTACGAGCTCGAAGAATGCGCGCTCGTCGATGGCGCCAACCGCTGGCAAATCCTGACCAAGATCGTGCTGCCGCTGGCGGTGCCGGGGCTGATCTCGGCGTCGATCTTCTGCCTCACGCTGTGCTGGAACGAGTTCATCTACGCGTTGACCTTCATCAACAGCACCGAGAAAAAGACCGTGCCAGTGGCGATCCTGTCGGCCTTCACCGATGGTGACCAATACCGCTGGGGTTCGCTGATGGCCGGGGCGCTGGTCGGCTCCTTGCCGCTGGTGATTCTGTATGCCTTTTTTGTCGAGCATTACGTGAGCGCGATGACCGGTGCGGTGAAGGAGTAGGTCGATGCGGATCGGATTCATCGGCCTCGGCGCGATGGGCGCGCCGATGGCCCGGCGCCTCGTCGAAGCCGGCCACCACGTCACCGGGTTCGACCTGCGCGGCAGCGCGGTGCAGGCGCTGGTGGCCGCCGGCGGCCACGCCGCAGAGAGCGCAGCGCAGGCCGCCCAAGGCGCCGACCTGCTGTGGTTGATGGTCGTCTCGGGTGAACAGGCCGCGAGTGTGTTGTTCGACGGCGAAGCTGGCACTATCACAGCCACCACCACAGCCACCAGCTTAGCCGCCGCCCTGCCCCGTGGCACGATCGTCGTTGCCGCCTGCACGCAGGCGCCGGCCAAGGCCGCTGCTCTGGCGGCACGCTTGGGCGCCATCGGTTTGCCGATGCTCGACGCGCCGGTCTCGGGCGGTGTCGCGGGTGCGCTTGCCGGTACGCTTTCGATCATGTGCTCTGGCGACGAAGCGATCATCGCGCGCGCGCGGCCCCTCTTCGACGCGGTGGGCAAGCGGTTTTTTGATGTCGGCCGGCAAGCCGGCATGGGCTCGACCGCCAAGATGGTCAACCAGCTGCTCTGCGGTGTGCATATCGCCGCCGCCGCCGAGGCGATGCATGTGGCAGAGCGTGCCGGGCTTTCGCTGCCGGCGATGCACGAAATCATCAGCGTGTCGGCCGGCAACAGCTGGATGTGGGGCGACCGCGGGCCGCGCATGATGCAGGGCGACCCGCCGGTGACGAGCGCCGTCGACATCTTCATCAAAGACCTCGGCATCGTGCTCGACCAGGGCCGGCTCGCGCGCCAGGGCCTGCCGTTGTCAGCCGCGGCGATGCAGATGTTCATCGCCGCATCCGGCCTCGGCCATGGCCAGGCCGACGACAGCCAGGTCATCCGCGCCTACCGCGCGCTCAACGGCGACGGCGACAAACCTGCCGCTGACAACGCGACGGGCTGATCGTCGCTGCACCTACGGAATCCCCGCCGATGACCGCACCCACCGCGCGCACCACGCGCGCCGTACACAGCATCTCCAAAGCGTCGCTGCGCGAAAAAGCGCGGCTGATCCGCCTCGAAACCCTGCGCATGACCGACATCTGCGGCTCGGGCCACTACGGCTCGAGCTTTTCGATGGCCGAAATCGTCGCGGTGCTCTACTACCGCTTCATGCAGGTTCGCGCGGAGGAGCCGCAGTGGGCCGACCGCGACCGCTTCACGATGGGCAAGGGGCATG
The DNA here is from genome assembly GCA_031419315.1 of Betaproteobacteria bacterium. Taxonomy (GTDB): domain Bacteria; phylum Pseudomonadota; class Gammaproteobacteria; order Burkholderiales; family Burkholderiaceae_C; genus Rubrivivax. The sequence goes on along the minus strand of JANOKR010000585.1, from coordinate 3,846 downwards.
CCGCGATCGGCCTCTTTCCGGTCCTCGCTGACCTTGGATTTTTCCCGCAAGAATGGCTCGACACCTACACCCGGTTCAAGTCGCCGCTGGGTGACCATCCGGATATGAAGAAGGTACCCGGGGTCGATTTTTCGTCAGGCTCGATCGGCCACAACCTGTCGGTCTCGGTGGGCATCGCACTCGGTACCCGGCGCCGCGACTCTGCCGCCCGCACGGTGTGCCTGATGGGCGACGGCGAACAGACCGAAGGCCAGGTCTGGGAAGCCGCGATCGCCGGCGCGCACTGGAAGCTCGACAACCTGGTTGGCATCGTCGATATCAACGCGGCAGGCTCCGACGGCGACCCGCAGGAGACGATGGCCACCGAGCCCTTGCTCGACAAATGGAAGGCCTTCGGCTGGCGCGTGCTGGTGCTGCACGACGGCCACGATATCGACGCCGTGAGCGCGGCGCTGGACACCGCGCTGAACAAACCCGACGGCCGGCCGACCTGCATCCTGGCTTACACCGTCAGCGGCAAAGGGGTCTCGTTCATGGAGCATGGCTGGCAATGGCATTTGGGTTTTCTCGGGCCGAAAGATCTCGAGCAGGCCTACCGCGAAGTCCTCGCCGGGAGCATCGGATGAATACGCCGCCGAATGCAAACAGCCGCTGGACGCCGCAGCCGCGTGCTGCCGGCGTGACCTACCTCAGCGCCGAGGCGAAGTCCAAACTCGACTTGAGCGAAAGCCGCATCGCTGGCCTGGCCGACGAAGCGACCTGGGACATGGCCGCGTCGCTCGGCCTGTCGCCACAGCTCAGCACCGGGCGGGTGCTGTCGGCGTTGGTGAAAGCAGGCCACGATATCGTCGTCTGCACGGCAGACCTCGGCCGGCCGACGCAGGTCATCGGCTTCGGCCGCGAGTACCCTGACCGCTATTTCAACTTCGGTATCGCCGAGCGCAACATGATCGGCGCGGCGGCCGGGCTGGCGACCACCGGCCACATCGCGGTGATCAGCAACTACTCGTTTTTTCTCGCCCTGATGGGCATCGAGAATATCCGCAACGACATCTGCTATCCAGGTTTGAACGTGCGCATGGTCGGCACCCACTCTGGCATCGCGATGGGCTTTTACGGCACCAGCCACCACTGCAACGAAGATATCGGCGCGCTGCGTGCGATCGCCGGCCTGACGCTGATGGCACCTTGTGACGGCAACGCCATCGAGAGCGCGTTGCGCAACACGATCACGCACAACGGCCCGGTTTATTTTCGTGCCGGCCGCGGCCGCGAAAAACCGGTCTACGACACACCGCCGCCGTTTGTGATCGGCGGCTCGAATTCGCTGCGCGAAGGCAACACCGCCACCGTGCTGGCGATCGGCAATCTGGTGTCGGCCAGCCTGGACGCCGCCGAGATCCTCAAGGCCGAAGGCATCGACCTCGGGGTTGTCGACATGTATTCGATCGCCCCGATCGACCGCGAAGCGATCCGCCGCGCGGCGCGCCAGGGCATCGTCATCACCGCCGAAGAACACAACATCACTTCGGGCTTCGGCACGGCCGTCGCCGAGGTCATCGCCGAAGAAGGTTTGGCGGCCAAGCTGGTGCGCATCGGCATGCCCGACGCCTATTCGCTGCTCGGCCCGCCGACACATCTGTACCGCCATTACGGGCTCGACGGCGAAGGTGTTGCCGCCGCGGTGCGGCGCGCGCTGGCACGCTGAGGCAAAGGGCAACACCATGCTGCTGAAAGACCGCACCGCGATCATCACTGGCGCGGCCAGCCCGCGTGGTCTGGGGCTTAGCTGCGCCAAGCTGTTTGCCGAGCAGGGTGCGCGGGTGCAGATCCTCGATCTCGACGCTGGCGCTGCGCAGGTGGCCGCAGCATCGTTGCCCGGCAGTGGGCACCTCGGCGGCCGCTGCGATGTCACCGACAAGGCCGCCTGTGATGGCGCGATCGCCGCTGCGATTGCGGCCTGGGGCCACATCGACATCCTGGTCAATATCGCCGGCATCACCAGCCCGCAGCGCCTGATGGAAATCGACGCCGAGACTTACACCCGCGTGATGGACGCCAATATGCGCGGCACGCTCTACATGACGCAGGCCGTGGTACCGGCGATGCGCGCGCAAAAGAGCGGCAGCATCATCAACCTGAGTTCGGTTTCGGCGCAGCGTGGCGGCGGCGTCTTCGGCGGCTCGCACTACTCTGCGGCCAAGGCCGCGATGCTCGGTTTCACCAAAGCCACGGCACGCGAACTCGGGCCCGACAACATCCGCGTGAACGCCATCTGCCCGAGTTTTATCGACACCGACATCACTGCCGGCCTGATGACGCCGGACAAGCTGGCGGCGATCATTGCCAGCGTGCCGATGGCGCGTGTCGGGCATGCGCATGAAGTCGCTGGGTGCGCGCTGTTCCTCGCTGCCGATCTGCTGTCGAGTTATGTCACCGGCAGCGAGATCGATATCAACGGCGGCAGCCACATTCACTGAGACGTGATCGCGGTTCAGATCAGATCACCCAATTCATGCGCTTCGAAATTAGCGCGCGCAGGGCCGGCACGGGCGCGGCCCGGCTCCGTTTATGGAATTCTTATGCTCTGCGCCGGGCCACCCCCGCGCCGACTCTGCGGGCCACGGCGTTGGCGGTCCAAACTCGATCCGGACGGCCTGTTGAATTGGGCTTCTCAGCGCCCACCCCGCCACCGGCCCAGCCGGGATTGGGGTGGCCGGCGCAGTGCGTAAGAATTCCACAAACGAAGCCGGCCACCCCGATCCCGGCTGCGAGGACAGCCGAGGCTCGGGGCAGCCACTTTGAGCGCGTCACCAAACTACAGCGACGCGCCAACACGGGCAGTTTCAACGCCGCGCGACGTTCATCGGCGCGGCGTTCAAACCGGCCATCTGGATACGCTCGAGCTGTGCCGCGGTCGGCAGCACGCTGGCTTCGCCACCGCCCAGCACTCCCAGGCGCCGCGCTTCGACGGCTTCGGCGACGACCTGCGCGCGGGTCTTCAACGACCGCGCCGGCTCGTGTTGGATGGTGACTTCGCCGCGGTCGAGCAGGCCGGCGATGCGGGCTTCGATGGCGGCGTGGCGCACGTCGTCACGGCTGAGCATCGACATCGTATCGGCGGGTGAATCGAGCGTTGCCTCGGTGGCCAACGCGGCACCGCTTGTGGACAGCGCGGCAAGGGCAGACAGGACAACGAGGGCGGAAAAAACAGACTTGGCGTTCATGGCGGTTTCCTTTCAGGGAGGTGGATGAAAAAGCGAACGTGCGCTTCTGTCGCCCTGCCCCGGCCCGGATTACGCGCTGGCCAAGAGTTGATCTCGATGTGATCAGACCGTGATCTTGCTGCCGACCTTGCTGACCCTACCGACCTTACCGACCTCACCCAGTGCACGGCGCGGCGCCAGCAGCCGCTGCGCCGGCGCGGCCACCGACGGCAGCCGGCGCCGCGAGACCAGCGCGGCATCGATATCGGCCCGCGCGCTGTCGATCAGCGCCAGGCTCGCACGTTCGGCCTTCGCCGGGTTGCGCGAGATCACGGCGTCGAGCACGGCGCGGTGCAGCGGGATCGACAGTGCCGGGCTGTCGGGGCGCGATGTGCTGATCTCGAAGCTGGTACGCAGCAACGCGCCGAGCGCCTTGCTCATCTGCACCAGCATGCGGTTCTGGCAGGCCCGCATCAGGCCCTGGTGGAAGCGCAGGTCGTGCAGCACATAGTCGCCGCCATGGTCGATCGCAGCCTGCATGCCGGCCAGCGCCGCTTCGAGGTCGTTGATGTCCTGCGCCGTCGCACGTTGCGCTGCCAGGCGCACCGCTGCCGGCTCGACGATGCGGCGCAGCTCTTGC
>JANOKR010000584.1:0-3596 GCA_031419315.1 Betaproteobacteria bacterium | reverse complement strand
GCGGCAGCACCGGCGGGCGCGCCGCCGCGGGGCTGTCGCCAGCCGCGGGTACGCCGCGCTCGTCGAGTTTTTTCAACATCGAATTGATGACGCTCATGACTGCGCTCCAAAGGGTATTGCGCCGGCCGAGGCGGTTGCAGCCTGCGCCGGCGGCCGCAGCCGACCATCGCGCGCTGCCGCCCAGGCATGGGCCAGGCCAACACGGTGCACACCATCGCCGTAAGCCAGCATCAAGCCCTTGTGGGCCAGGATGTTGGCGCGCCGCGGTACGCCGCCGCTGGCCCGCCGCAGCAGCCAGCGCGCAAGCGGGGTGAAGACATCCGGGCCGCGCCAGCCGGCGACGCGCAGCCGGTGTTGCAGATAATGGCGGAAGTCGCCATCCGACAGCGGCAACAGGCGCGCAGAAAACGCGATCCGGCTCGCCAGCGACCGGCATTCGGGCAGGCTCAGCACCGCGTCGAGCTCGGGCTGGCCGAAGAGCACCACCTGCAGCAGCTTGCGTTTGCCGGTTTCGATATTCGACAGCAGGCGCAGCGACTCAAGGGTCTCGACCGGCATCGCCTGCGCTTCGTCGATGCACAGCACGACGTTGCGGCCGGCCTGGGCAAACTGCATCAGCCCGGACTCGACGATCTCGTAGATGTCGCGCGACGCGCTGCGGCGGTTGAAGCTCAAAGCCAGTTCGGTGGCCAGCACCCGCAGCATCTCGCGCGGCGTCAGACGCGGGTTGGGCACGTAGGCGGTGACCGTATCCGGCGCGGCCTGAAGCGACTGCAGCAGCGCGCGGCACAACAGCGTCTTGCCGGTGCCGACCTCGCCGGTGACCTTGACAAAACCTTCGCCGCTGCGCACCGCCAACTGGACCGTGGCCAGCGCCTCTTGATGCGCCGGCGAAGCGTAGATGAAGCCGGTGTCCGGGGTGATGCCGAAGGGCGATTCGGTGAGGCCGAAGTGGTCGAGATAAATCACCGGGCACCTCTGGCGCTGGCCGGGTTGGAAAGGGTGGGGGTCGGGCGCTTCATTGCGGGTCGGACTCGGTGCCTGGCAGGCCGCGCGTGCCGGGTGTCGCCGCGCCGGCGCCGGAGAGCGCCGGCAGCGCCAGGCGCTCGCGCGCGCTGCTCGGGTATTCGTTGATCCGGGTCTGCGCGCGCGCCAGGTCGGCCTGCCATTGGCTGTCGCCCTTGATCACCGTCGGGCGCAACAAGAAGACCAGCTCGCGTTTGTGCAAGACGCGGTTGGTGCGCTTGAACAGGTTGCCCAGCATCGGCACGTCGCCGGCGCCGGGCACGCGCGCGTCGTCGTTGCTCTGGGTCTGCGACATCAGGCCGCCGATGGCCACCGTGACACCGTCCTGCACCCGCACCACGGTATCGGCCTCGTTGATGCTCGAGCTGGCCAGTGGCAGCGTGAAGCTGCCCAGGTTGCCCAGGTTCACGATGCGCGTGCGCTCGGTGACATTGCTCACCACCGGGCGGATGTGCAACGTGATGTTGTGGTCTTCGTCGATCTGCGGTGTCACGTCGAGCGAGATGCCGCTGAAAAAAGCCTGGGTCTGGATCGTCGGCGTGGTCACCGAGCCGGCCGCGGTGGTCGTCGTCGACGTCGAGATATTGGTGATGAAAAAATCGTCGGTGCCGACCCGCAGCAGCGCCTTCTGGTTGTTCGTCGCGGCCACGCGTGGCGACGACAAGACCTGCACCGAGCCTTGGGTTTCGAGAAAACTCAACAAGCTCGCAAAACTGTTCGTCGTGAAAGCCAGGCCGAGCGCACCACTGCCGCCCGACGCCAGCGGGCTCGACAACAACTGGCCCAGCGTCGTCGGGATGACTGATGGCGGCGAGGTGCTGGCGTCGACTGCGGTTTGCACCGAGCCGGTCGGGATGCCGGCGGCGCGGCCCAGGCTGCCCGGGATATTCAGCCGGCCAGGATCAACCCCGACCGAAAAGCGGTGGTTGCCGTTGCGGTCGAAGGCCGACCAGTTGATGCCGGATTCGAAGCCGTCCTTCAACGAGACCTCGACGATCTTGGCTTCGATCATGACCTGGCGCTCGATCGCGATGCGCGAGCTGCGCAGAAAGCCTTCAATCTCGCGCAGATCGCGTGGGAACGCGCGCACGACGAGAACGCCGGTGTGTGGCGAGAGCACCGTCTGGCGGCCATCGGCAGTGCCGACGAGCGTTTTCAGCGCCGCTTCGAGCTCTTTCCAGAAATCGGCATCGTGCAGCGTCGAGACCTGGCTGCCTTCGGCGGCGGCGCCTGCGGCCGCGCCGCCCGCGCCGGGGGTGCTGCCGACGGTGCCGGTCACCGAACCCGAGACGACACGCGTTTCGGTGCGACCACTGCGCCGCGCCGACGGGTAGGCGATCTGGAAGACGCGGGTCTGCAGCGCCGCGCCTTGCACAAAGACCCGTGTGCCGTCGATGCGGTACTCAAAACCGTACAGCTCGCGCATCACGTCGAGCGCTTCGCGCACCGTCGTCTCTTTGAGATTCACACTCACCGTGCCGGGCAACGCGGGCGGCAGCAGCATGCTGTAGCGCGAGCCCGATGCGATGGCATGGAAAACCTGCGCCGCGGGGGCGTTCGTCACCGCAAGATCAAACCGCGGCTCGGGCAGCGCCGGTGCTGCCAGCTGCGGGCCGCTCACCGGCGGCAGCAGGGCTTGCGTGATGCGGTCGGGCACCTTGGGCGCAGGCCGTTCGCTGCGCGCCTGGGTCATCGCGTCGTTGATCGCCGATTGGGTTTTGCCTTGCGGCGGGCCGATCTGGCAGGCGCCGAGCGTGAACAACAGCGCTGGTGCCAGCGCTGCCATCAGCACTGACGGCAGCGGCGACCGCGTTGTCGACAACGCGCGGTCACCCAGACCCGGTGGGGTGGTTCGATTCAGGCGGTTCATCGCGGCGTGCTCGTCGGTTGGTTGCCCGTTGCCGGGCTGGTTCGGGGCTGCGGCTTGGCGGCGCCGGTGGTGCTGGTGGCGCTGACAACGCTGCCGTCGCCCGGCCAGGCGAGTTGTTCGATGCGACCGTCGGCATGGCGCAGCACCGCGCCGGTGGGGTGCACCGCGGCGAGCAGCGCACCGCGCGGGCGGTCACCGGGCCGCCACCATTGGCCATCGATCAAGGCCATCGGCGATTTGCCCAGGCGCAGGCCGGCCAGTCCCGGCAATAGGGCCGCCGCTGACTCGCTGCCGGCCGGGTTGCCGATGAGGTCGATCGTTGGGGCACCCGCTGCTGCCACGGCGCTGGCGGCTGTCGCGACGGCGGCCGGTGGCGTGAACGGCGCGGCCGGCCCGAGCGCGTGCGCCGGTTGCCCGCTGACGCTCAGCGCGAGCGCCAGCAGCGCCGGAGCGGCCAGCCCGAGTCGACAAGGGCTGGACTCAAGAAATTGTGGCTCTGCCACTGTTCTTGATCCCCCCGGGGGATTGAGCCCGCGCACAAAGGCCCGAAAGGGGCTTTGTGGCTGGCGGGCGCCGCCTTGCCGCGACCTAGGGGTCGTCAGATCGTCAGCCATGATTTTTCAGTGCCAATGACGGCCAGGGTGATGCGGGCTTGCAGCGCTGTGCCATCGGTCGTGGCGACGCGGACACGTTCGATGCG
>JANOKR010000583.1:0-11539 GCA_031419315.1 Betaproteobacteria bacterium | reverse complement strand
GCGCTGACCGCGCGGCGCGGGCGCATCGGGTGTTTGAGCGGATTTGCGAGCAAGCGCCCGGTGACCGACTCGCTTTGCGCCGACAGGTCGGCGACGCTGCCCTGCGCGACCAGCCGGCCGCCACGTTTGCCGGCGCTCGGGCCGATATCGATGATGTGTTCGGCGCGCCGGATGGTGTCTACATCGTGTTCGACGACAACCAGCGTGTTGCCCTTGTCGCTTAAGGATTGCAGCGCCTTCAGCAGCACGCCGTTGTCGCGCGAATGCAGGCCGATGGTCGGCTCGTCGAGCACATAACAGACGCCTTGCAGGTTGCTGCCGAGTTGCGCCGCGAGGCGGATGCGCTGCGCCTCGCCACCCGACAGCGTCGGCGCCGCGCGGTCGAGCGTCAGATAACCGAGGCCAACTTCTTCGAGAAATTCGAGCCGGCCGCGGATCTCGGTGATCACGTCACGCGAGATCTCGGCGTCGCGGCCTTGCAGCGTGAGCGCATTCACCCAGGCGCGGCAATCCTGCACCGACATGCTGGCGACGTCGCTGATCGGCACTTCAGCAAAACTCACGGCGCGCGAATTGCGGTTCAGGCGCGAGCCCTGGCAGTCCGGGCAAGGCTCGTCGACCAGGCCCTCGGCTTCGGCTTCTTCGGCCGGGAAGCTGAGTTGGCGGCCCTTGTTGTCGTCGTCGCGCACCGAATCGTCGTAGACCTTGCGCTGCTCGCGGCTGAGCTTCAAGCCGGTGCCGACGCAGGTTGTGCACCAGCCATGTTTGCTGTTGTAGCTGAACATGCGCGGGTCCAGCTCGGGGTAGCTGGTGCCACATTGCGGGCAGGCACGTTTGGTCGAAAACACTTTCAGCGCGCCGATCGCCGTTGTCGATTGGCCCGAATCCATCGCAGCCGCCAAGCCGTCGAGTGGATGCAGCAGGTGCAGCACACCCTTGCCAAGCTCGAGCGCGCGGCTCAAGGCGGCACGCAATTCGGCTTCATGTTCCGGCGCGATCACGAGGTCGGCCACCGGCAGCTCGATGGTGTGTTCCTTGAAGCGGTCGATGCGCGGAAAGGGGTCGAGCTTCAAAAATTCGCCGTCCACGCGCAGGTGGGTGTGGCCACGCGCCTTGGCCCATTTGGCGAGGTCGGTGTAGACGCCCTTGCGGTTGACGACCAGCGGCGCGAGCAGGCCAACATGCGCGCCGGCATGGTCGCGCAGCAGTTGTGCGGCGATGCTCTCGGCGCTCTGCGGCCGCACCGCAGCGCCGTCATGGATGCAATGCTGCAGGCCGAGCTTGACCCAGAGCAGGCGCATGAAATGCCAGACCTCGGTCGTCGTCGCGACGGTGCTCTTGCGCCCGCCGCGGCTCAGGCGCTGCTCGATCGCCACCGTCGGCGGGATGCCGTAAACCGCATCGACCTCGGGCCGGCCCGCCGGTTGCACGATGCTGCGCGCATAGGCGTTGAGCGACTCGAGATACCGCCGCTGGCCTTCGTTGAACAGGATGTCAAAAGCCAGCGTGCTCTTGCCCGAACCCGAGACCCCCGTGACAACGCTGAACTTGCCGCGCGGGATGTCGACACTCAGTGACTTCAGGTTGTGCTCGCGGGCGTTGACGATGCGGATCGAATGGTCTTCGACCCGCGGCGACGCATAACGTGGTGCGGCCTCGGCCACCGCCGCGCCGAGGCTGCCGTCGTACTCGCGCAAGGCGCGGCCGGTGTGCGACGTGGCGTGCGCACGCAGGTCGTCCGGCGTGCCGACGGCCACCACCGCACCACCGCCTTCACCGCCTTCAGGGCCGAGGTCGACGATCCAGTCGGCATTGCGCACGACGTCGAGGTTGTGTTCGATGACAAACAGCGAATGACCGACATCGATGAGCTTGCGCAGCGCGCGCATGAGCTTGTTGATATCGTCGAAGTGCAACCCCGTGGTCGGCTCGTCGAAGAGGAACAGCGTGCCTTTTCTGGCCAAGCGCTGGGTCGGCAGCGATGTTGCGCCGGCCAGAAAACCGGCGAGCTTGAGGCGCTGCGCTTCGCCGCCGGAGAGGGTCGGCACCGGCTGCCCCAGGCGCACATAGTCGAGCCCGACATCAACGATTGGCTGCAGCTTGTTGATCACCTCGCGGTCGTCGCGGAAGAGTTGCACCGCTTGCGTGACGGTCAGGTCGAGCACATCGGCGATGCTCAACTGGCGCGGCCCGCGCACGAGCTTGACGTCGAGGATCACGTTGCGGAAACGGCGGCCGTCGCAGTCGGGGCAGCGCAGGTAGACGTCGGACAAAAACTGCATTTCGACATGTTCGAAGCCCGAGCCGCCGCAGGTCGGGCAGCGGCCGTCGCCGGCGTTGAAGCTGAACATGCCGGGGCCGTAACTGCGCTCCAGCGCCAGCGGCGCACCGGCAAAGAGCTTGCGCAGTTCGTCAAAAGCGCCGACGTAGCTGGCCGGGTTGCTGCGCGCGGTCTTGCCGATCGGGCTCTGGTCCACAAACACCGCATCGGCGAGCCAGTCGGCACCGAGCAGGCGGTCGTGCGCGCCCGGGGTTTCGGTGGCCTTGCCGAAGTGGCGCGCGAGTGCCGGATAGAGCACGTCCTGCATCAGCGTGCTCTTGCCCGACCCCGAAACACCGGTGATGCAGACCAGGCGCTGCAGCGGGAATTCGACGGTCACCGATTGCAGGTTGTGCTCGCGCGCACCTTCGACGATCAGTTTCGGCGTGGCCTCGTTGACGAGGCGGCGCAGCCCCAGGCCCGCCTGCTTGCGCGCGCCCAGATAAGCGCCGGTCAACGTGTCAGCATCACGTGCAGCGTTAGGTGTGCCGTCGAAGACAATCTGGCCACCGCGCTCGCCGGGGCCGGGGCCCATGTCGATCAGGCGGTCGGCGGCAAGCATCACCGCCGGGTCATGTTCGACGACGACCAGCGTATTGCCGGCATTGCGCAGCCGGTGCATGGCCTGCACGATGCGGCCCATGTCGCGCGGGTGCAGGCCGATGCTCGGCTCGTCGAGCACAAACATGGTGTTGACGAGCGAGGTGCCGAGCGCCGTGGTCAGGTTGATGCGCTGGACTTCACCGCCGCTGAGCGTGCGGCTCTGGCGGTCGAGTGTCAGGTAGGCCAGGCCGACATCACACAGGTATTTCAGGCGCGTGCGGATTTCATCCAGCAGCAGCTTCAGGGCATCGTCGAGCAGCGTGCTGTGCAACGTCAGGCCGTCGAAAAACCGGCGCAGGCGCTCGATCGAGATCTGCATCAGGTCGTGCAGGTGCAGCCCGGGCAGCGCTTCGAGTTGCGCCCGCGACCAGGCTGCGCCGACAGGCAAGAAACGTTTGGCCGCCGGCAGCACCGCATCGGCATCGGCCTGGGTGCCCATGCGCCAGAGCAGCGATTCGAGTTTCAGTCGCGCACCCCCACAGACGCCGCAGGGTGTGTAGCTGCGGTATTTGGACAAGAGCACGCGGATGTGCATCTTGTAGGCCTTGCTCTCCAGATATGCAAAAAAGCGGCGCACGCCGTACCACTGCTTGGTCCATTTGCCGGCCCAATGCGGCGAGCCTTCGATGACCCAGTCGCGCTGCGCGGGCGTGAGCTGGTTCCAGGCGGTGTCGCGCGGGATGCCGGCGTCGCCTGCGTGGCGCATCAGGTCGTCCTGACATTCCCGCCAGGCCGGGGTCTGGATCGTCTTGATCGCGCCGTTGCGCAGGGTCTTGCGGTGGTCGGGGATGACCAGCCCGAGATCGACGCCGATGACACGCCCAAACCCGCGGCAGGTCTCGCAGGCGCCAAACGCCGAGTTGAAGCTGAACAGCGCCGGCTGCGGGTCGGCGTAACGCAGGTCGCTCTCGGGGCAGTGCAGGCCGGTGGAGTAGCGCCAGGGATCAGCGGCCAGCGAGCCCGCTGCCGCGGCATCGTCCGGCGGCAGCGCGTAGACGTTCAAGCGCCCGCCGCCGCGCTTGAGCGCGAGCTCGATCGCTTCCATCACGCGCACCTGCTCGGCACTGCCCAAGCGCAGCCGATCGGCCACGACATCGAGAATCTTGCGGCTGCCGACCACGCGCTCGGCATGGACCCGCGTGAAGCCGCTCGCCGACAGCCACTGCGCCTGCTGCTCGGCCGTGGTATCGGCGGGCAGCTCGACCGGGAAGGTGAAGACCAGCCGCGGGTCGCCCGCAGCGGCGGCGCGCTGCAACAGGTCGGCAAAGATCGTTTGCGCGCTGTCGTGCCGCACCGGCAACGCGGTCTGTTTGTCGACGAGCTGCGCGGCTCGCGCAAAAAGCAGCTTCAGGTGATCGTTCAACTCGGTCATCGTGCCGACCGTCGATCGCGAGGTGCGCACCGGGTTGGTCTGGTCGATCGCGATCGCCGGCGGCACGCCGTCGACACGGTCGACCGCCGGGCGGTCCATGCGGTCGAGAAACTGGCGCGCATAGGCGCTGAAGGTCTCGACGTAGCGGCGCTGGCCTTCGGCATAGAGCGTGTCGAAGACGAGGCTCGACTTGCCCGACCCGCTCGGCCCGGTGACGACCGTCATCTCGCCGGTGCGGATGTCGAGGTCGAGGTTTTTCAGGTTGTGCTGGCGCGCGCCGCGGATGCGGATCAGGCCGCTGGCGGGAGGCTGCTTCGGGGGGCCGGACGACATGGTTACAGCGCGGGTGTGTGAGGGGCGGAACCGGACATTCTAGGAGTCTGGGCCAGCCCCGAATATCCTTGTATTTCAAACACAGTGTGTTGATAATGCAAGGATGTTTACGCGCATCGCCGAAGCCACTGCCCTGTCCCGCCTGGCCTGGAGCCCGGCAGTGGCCCTGCTCGGGGCGCGCCAGATCGGCAAGACCACGCTGGCGCGCCAGATCGCCGCGCAGCACCCGGGCGCAATCTACCTCGACCTCGAAAGCGCCGCCGACCGCACCCGGCTCGCGCGGCCCGACATCTTCTTGCGGGCTAACCGTGAGCACCTGCTGGTGCTCGACGAGATCCAGAACATGCCCGAGCTGTTCAACGAGTTGCGCGGCGAGATCGACGCCGACCGCCGGCCGGGCCGCTTCTTGATCCTCGGCTCGGCATCGTTCGAGCTGCTGCGCCAGACGCAGTCGCTCGCCGGACGGCTGGCTATTGTCGACATGGCGCCATTGCTGTTGAGCGAGGTGCACCACCGCTTTGAAGATGTCCAGACCCTGTGGCTGCGCGGTGGTTTTCCGCTCAGCTTTGGGGCCACCAGCGACGATGAGGCGTGGCACTGGCGCGATGCGTTTGTGCGCCACTTCCTGAACACCGATCTTCCCGGCTTGGGCATCCGCGTGGATGCCGAAACGATGCGTCGCTTCTGGCGCATGGTGGCGCACCTGCATGGCCAACTCTTCAACGCATCGGCGATCGCGACCTCGCTGGGCGTCTCGGCGCCGACGGTGGCGCGTTACCTCGATCATCTGACGTCGAGCCTGATGCTGCGCCGGCTCAAGCCGTATCAGGCCAACCTGGGCAAACGGCTCGTCAAGTCGCCCAAGGTTTATGTTCGCGACAGCGGCCTGCTGCACTACCTGCTCGGCCTGCGTGATGTGAATGACCTGCTTGGCCACCCGTCAATCGGCGCATCGTGGAAAGGATTTGTCGTCGAGCAGGTCTTTGGCCAGCTGCCCGCCGGCGCCCAGGTTTCGTTCTACCGCACCGCCGCCGGCGCAGAGCTGGACCTGGTCGTCGAAACCGGCAAACAAAAGCTCGGCTTCGAGATCAAATTTTCGTCGGCACCCAAGGTCACCAAGGGCTTTTGGTCGGCCTGCACCGACGTCGGTGTTTCGCGCGCCTACGTGGTCGCGCCGGTGCTTGAAGGCTGGCCGATGGCCGAGAGTGTGGATGTGATCACGCCCACTGCGTTGGGCGCGGTGCTGGCAACGGCTTGACTGGCCCGCAATCGGCGCACACTCACGCGCCCCTGGAGGCCCAGTCATGAAACTTAGCCGTCTGCATCCATTCGTTGTTGCGCTGTGCTTCGGCGCCGCGTTCAGTGGCCCCGCCGCCGCCCAGATCCGCATCGGCCAGACCGCGGGCTTCAGCGGCGCAGTGGCGGCCGGCGTCAAAGAAACCCACGCCGGGGCCAAGCTCTATCTCGACGCGATCAACGCCACTGGCGGCGTCAATGGTGCGCAGATCGAACTGGTCTCGCTCGACGACAAATTTGACCCCAAACTGGCCGCAGAAAACGCCCGCAAGCTGGCCGCCGACCCGAAGGTGCTGAGCCTGTTCCTGACCCGCGGCACACCGCACAACCAGGCGATCCTGCCGATCCTGGCCGAGGCCGGGATTCCGCTCGTGGCACCGTCCACCGGGGCGATGGTGCTGCACAACCCGGTCAACCCCTGGCTGTTCAATGTGCGCGCTACTTACCAGCGCGAAGCCGAACATGCGGTGCGGCACCTGGCCACGATCGGCATCAACCGCATCGCGGTGATCCACGTCGACGATTCGTTCGGCGCCGACTGCGTCGAGGGCGCGAACCGCGGCTTCAAAGCGGCGTCGATCCGGCCGCAGACGGTGCTGAAGTTTGACCGTGCCAAGCCCGACTTCTCGGTGGTCGTGCCCAAAGTCGCCGAAGCCTCACCGCAGGCGGTGCTGTTTTTCGGCTCCGGGTCGGCGGTGGCCGACGGCCTGACCGCATTGCGGGCAGCGGGCTCGCGCGCGCAGCTCATCACCTTGTCGAACAACGCCTCCACAGGCTTCATCAAATCCTTGAAGGAACATGCCGTCGGCACCATCGTGACCCAGGTCTTTCCGCCCGAGCGGTCGATGTCGGCGCCGATCGTCAAGCAAGCACACGACCTGGCCATGGCCAAGGGCCTGAGTGAAGTCACGCCGGCGATGCTCGAAGGCTTCGCCGGGGCCAAGGTGCTGGTCGAAGGCCTGCGCCGGGCGGGCGCGAAACCCACCCGCGACAAGCTGCGGCTGGCGATCGAAAGCATGCGCAAGTTCGACATCGGCGGGCTCGAAGTCGGCTTCAGCCCGACCGACCACACCGGCCTGACCTACGTCGACCTTTCGATCATCGGCGCCAACGGCGCCTTTCGCCGCTGACGGCGACATGGCGGCGACACAGCAGCGATTGGCCCTGACCTGATACCGGCACCCGGCCGCCGAGGCCTTGCTCCCCCTTGGCCGCGGGGTTGTCGGCAGATCAGCGCTGACGCATCCTGTATCTCGTTGTAACCGGCGCCACGCCGGTGCATTCGAACGAGGTCCTTCCATGCATTCGATCCCCAGGCTCGGCCGCGGCATTCTGGCCGCCGGCGTTGTACTCGCCCTTGTCGCCTGCGGCGGCGGCGACCCCGAGCCTGCCGCCAAACCAGCCGCCGGCACGTCGCGCGAGCGTGCGCTGGCGCTGCCGCCAGGCACCACGATCCCCGCCGATGCCGGCACCAAGGGCATGTTCGGCCCGCTGCAAAACTGGCCCCTGATCGCGGTGCACGGCATCCTCACGTCGGACGGCCGCGTGCTGAGTTATGGCACCAAGGCCGACGGCACGCAGACCGGGTTTTTCATCTACGACGTGTGGGACCCGCGAGACGGCAGCCACCTGACGCTGAACAACCAGACCGCGACCGACATCTTCTGCAGCTCGCAGATCCTGCTGCCGGCCGGCGACTCGATCGTCATCAACGGCGGCGACAACTGGACCGGCACCGGCACCACCAACGGCCCGAACAACAACTCCAACGTCTTCAACGTCGCCACCGGCTCGCTCACGCGCGGCAACAACATGAACCGGCCGCGCTGGTACGGCGTGTCGACGATGCTGCTCAACGGTGAGGTCTATATCCAGGGCGGCAGCGGCGGCACCGACTTCCCCGAAATCCGCGGCGCGAATGGTGAATACCGGCTCCTCACAGGTGCAGGCACGGGCGCCTTCGACATGATGTACCCGCGCAATTTCATCGCCCCCGATGGGCGTGTCTTCGGCTACGACAGCGGCGGGCGCATGTACTACGTCGACACCTCCGGCAACGGCGCGGTGACGCAGGTCGGCCAGTTCGGCAGTGCCACCGCGGGCAGCGATGCCAGCGGCGCGATGTTCGCCCCCGGCCGCATCCTGCAGTACGGCGGCAACTCCAACCAGGCGGTGGTGATCGACATCAATGGCGGCACGCCTGTCGTCAGCGCGACGGGTTCGATGCTGCGCGCGCGGCGCCTGTCCACCGCGGTGGTCATGGCCGACGGCAAGGTCGTCGCCACCGGCGGCAGCCGCGACTGGAACCAGATGGTCGACGTCAGCTACGAAGCCGAGCTCTGGAACCCGCAGACCGGCCAGTGGACGGCCGGTGCGAGTGCCCAAAAAGCGCGGCTGTACCACGGCAATGCGCTGCTCCTGCCCGACGCCAGCGTGCTCGTCTTCGGCGGCGGCGCGCCCGGCCCGCAGAACAATACCAACTCTGAAATCTACTACCCGCCCTACCTGTTCACCTCATCGGGAACTGAAGCGGCGCGCCCGGTGATCAGCAGCGCGCCGACCGTCGTTGATGTCGGTCGCACGGTGCAGGTCAGTGTCAACAGCGCGCGCCCCGTGAGCCGCGTCACGTTTGTCAAAACCGGCTCGGCCACCCACGGCTGGAATATGGAGCAGCGTTTTGTCGAGCTGCCGTTCAATGCCAGTGGCAGCAACCTGTCGGTGCAGATCCCCGGCCGCGCGTCCGACGTCCCGCCGGGCAGCTGGATGATGTTTGTCTTCGACAACGCCGGCGTGCCTTCAGAGGCCAGGCTGGTCCGCGTCAACGTTGCCGGCAGTTTGAACACCACCATCGCCCCGGTGATCACGTCGCCGGGCAACCAGAGCACCGTCGGCGGCACACCCGTCAGCTTGCAGCTCAGCGCCAGCGACCCCAACGGCGACAGCCTGCAGTTTTCGGCCAGCGGCCTGCCCACGGGCCTGTCGATCAACGCTGTCAGCGGCGTCATCAGCGGCACACCGGTTGTCATCGGCACGAGCACCGTCGTGATCGCCGTCAGCGACGGCATCAACAGCGCCAGCGCAACGATCAACTGGTCGGTCACCGGCACCGCGCCGCTGATCCTGCCGCCGCCCGCCGCGGCCGCACCAAGTGTCAGCGGCGCGGCGGCCAGCTTCAACGCATCGGCGACCGGCATCAACGTGCGCTACCGCTGGGAGTTTGGTGACGGCACGCCCGCCACCGCCTGGTCGACCAGCGCCGCGGCGAACCACAGCTTCATGCTGCCGGGCATCTACTACGTCACCGTCACTGCCACCGATGACCGCGGTGTCGAACAGCGCCAGACGATCATCCACAACGTGCACCTGCCGACGACGGCGAGTGCACCGACGATGTCGAGCAATATCGTGCTCGAGCAGCGCAGCGGCGCGAGCGCCAGGCTGTGGGTCGTCAACCCCGACAACGACAGCGTCTCGATCTTTGATGCCGCAACCCGCGCCAAGCTGGCTGAAGTGACGGTCGGCAGCGCGCCGCGTTCGCTGGCGATCGCGCCGGACGGCTCGGTCTGGGTCAGCAACAAACGCAGCGCGACGGTGACCGTGATCAGCGCAGCAACACTGGCCGTCAGCCGCACGCTGGCGCTGCCGCGGGCGTCGCAGCCCTATGGCATCGCCTTTGCGCGCAGCAGCAATGCCGCGCTGGTGGCGCTCGAAGCCACCGGCACCCTGCTCAGCCTGGATGCGGCGACCGGCAACATCGTGACCGCGCTCGCCGTCGGCGCCAACCCGCGCCATGTCGCGGTCGCTGGCGATGGCAGCACGGCCTATGTCTCGCGCTTCATCACACCGCCGCTGCCGGGCGAGGCCACCGCCAACGTCGCAACCAGCGTCAACGGCGCCGCGGTGGGTGGTGAAGTGGTCGTCGTCGATGCTGCCGGCATGAACGTGCAGCGCACCGTCGTGCTCGCGCACAGCGACCGCAGTGACGCCGAAAACCAGGGCCGCGGTTTCCCGAACTACCTCGGCGCGATGGCGATCTCGCCCGACGGCAGCCAGGGCTACCTGCCGTCCAAGCAGGACAACCTGCGCCGCGGCGGCGCGCGTGACGGCCTGACGCTGAACTTCCAGAACACCGTGCGCGCAATCAGCTCGCGCCTGTTGCTCGCAGCGGGCGCGCAGGCCGAAGACGCTGCCGCGCGCATCGACCATGACAACGCCAGCCTGGCCAGCGCCGCGGCGTTCGACCCGCTCGGCGTGTATCTCTTCGTGGCGCTGGAAACGAGCCGCGAAGTCGCCGTGCTCGACGCCCACAACCGCAACCAGATCATGCGCATCAACGTCGGCCGGGCGCCGCAGGGCCTGGTCGTATCGCCCGACCGGCGCAGCCTGTACGTGATGAACTTCATGGACCGCAGCGTGGATGTCTTCGACCTCTCGCCGCTGGTGCAACAAGGCACCGCCGCGGCGACGCGGGTGGCGACGCTGGCCGCCGTCGGCACTGAAAAACTCAGCGCGACCGTGCTCCGTGGCAAGCAGTTTTTCTACGATGCCCTCGACCCCCGGCTGGCGCGCGACCGCTACATGAGCTGCGCGAGTTGCCACAACGACGGCGGCCATGACGGCCGCGTCTGGGACCTCACCAGCCAGGGCGAAGGCCTGCGCAATACCACCAGCCTGCGTGGCCGCGCCGGTGCCCAGGGCCACCTGCACTGGAGCAACAATTTCGACGAGGTGCACGATTTTGAAGGCCAGGTCCGCACTCTGGCCGGCGGCACCGGGCTGATGACCGACGCCCAGTTCAATACCGGCACGCGCAGCCAGCCTCTGGGCGACAAAAAGGCCGGTGTCTCGGCCGACCTCGATGCGCTGGCGGCCTACCTCGCATCGCTGAACAGCTTCGACCAGAGCCCGCAGCGCAGCAGCAGCGGCGCGCTCAGCACGCTGGCCGGCGAAGGCCGCACCGTCTTCACGACGCTGAACTGTGCGTCCTGCCATGGCGGCAGCACATTCACCAACAGCGCGGTCAACAACCCGACCAATATCGGCACCCTCAAGCCGACCAGCGGCCAGCGTTTGTCGGGCGCACTCACCGGCATCGACATCCCGACGCTGCGCGACGTCGGTGGCACCGCGCCTTACCTGCACGACGGCTCGGCACCGACCTTGGAGGCCGCAGTGCGCGCGCACAACAACGTCACTGTCAGCGACGCCGATCTGAACCGGCTCGTCGCCTACCTGGGCGAAATCGGCAGCGAAGAAAGCAGCGCGCCGGCGCCCAGCGGCGCC
Organism: Betaproteobacteria bacterium; assembly: GCA_031419315.1. Lineage (GTDB taxonomy): Bacteria > Pseudomonadota > Gammaproteobacteria > Burkholderiales > Burkholderiaceae_C > Rubrivivax. The sequence continues at coordinate 332 of JANOKR010000583.1, read as the reverse complement.
GGCCTCGCAGGCCGCTATTTCAATGGCATCACGCTCGCTGGCAACCCGCTGATGGTGCGCACCGAGGCGGTCAATTTTGATTGGGGCAGTGGCTCGCCGGGCGGCGCGGTGCCGACCAACAACTTCTCGGCGCGCTGGACCGGCACGGTCACGATCCCGACCAGCGGCAGCTACCGCTTCCGCACCTATTCCGACGACGGCGTGCGGCTGTGGATCAACGGCAGCCAGCGCATCAACAACTGGACCGACCATTCACCGACCTATAACTCGACCACGACCTTGAGCTTCAGCGCCGGCCAGCGCATCCCCGTGACGCTGGAGTTCTACGAGCG
>JANOKR010000582.1:0-4614 GCA_031419315.1 Betaproteobacteria bacterium | reverse complement strand
GAGCAGGCCGCCGGCAGCACTGACTGCCTTGTAGACAACGATGCGCCGCTCGGGCGCCAGCTGTTCGATCTGCGCCGGCGTCAAGCCAAAGGCGCGGTTGATTTCGGGCAGCAGCTTGACCAGCACCGCGACGTCGGTAAGCCAGTCCAGGCCCGGCACCGGGATCATCGAGACCCCCGCTGCCATCAGCGCGCGCTGGGTCACCAGGCGACGGCATTGTTTGGCCACGACGCCGATTTCCAGGGCGCCGGTCGGCACCAGCTGCCAGCCGGGGTCGGTGCCCTGCGCCGAGCGGGTGGTCATTCTGGCGCCCGATCAAGGACCACGATTCCGTCGGCATCGGCGCACAACCAGTCACCGGGCCGCACCGGCACGCCTTGCACCAGCAGCGGCACATCGCGGGCGCCCTCGTTGCGCTTGTCGGGCGGCATCGGCATCAGCGCCAGCGCACGGATGCCCAGGTCGCAGGCGTTGAGCTCGGCGACATCACGAACACAGCCGTTGACGACGACACCAGCCCAGCCGTTGCGCGCCGCCGCCGCCGCCAGGTTGCCACCGATCAGCGCGCGGCGCAGCGAGGCGCCACCATCGACGACAAGCACGCGGCCGTCACCGGCGGATTCAACCGCGGCCTTGACCGCCGAGTTGTCCTCGAAGCAACGCACCGTGCTGACCATGCCGGCGAAATGCATGCGCCCACCAAACGCCAAAAATACCGGCGGCAACACACGAAAGGCGCCGTTGGTGTCGAGTTTGTGTTCGTCGCAAAGGTCGCAGGTCAGCGGCAACTGGTTCATGACTTTTGCGCCGCAGCGCGTTGCAATGCCGAAGCGCGAATTGCACTCAACGTGGTGCGCGATGTGGAGACATCGGTGTCGAGTTTCAAGTGGATCAGCGCCGGGCGGCCAGCCCCCAGCGCGCGCACAAAAGCCGGCTCGAACTGCGCCGTGTTGTCGACCCGCTCGGCCTGCCAGCCATACGCCACAGCAAGCGCGCAGAAGTCGGGGCTGAAGATGTCGCTGCCACTGACGCGGCCGGGGTAGTCGCGTTCCTGGTGCATGCGGATCGTGCCGTAACTGCCGTTGTCGACGACGATGCTGATCAGGCGCCTGGCGCCGTAGGCGGTGGCAGTGGCAAGCTCCTGCCCGGTCATCAGGAAGTCGCCATCGCCGGCAATATTGATGACGATGCGTTCAGGCTGCAAAAGCGCCGCCGCCACCGCTGCCGGCAGGCCATAACCCATCGCGCCCGAGGTGCACGCCAGTTGCGTGCGGCCGTGATGTTGCAAGCCGGTGTATTGCACAAAACGGTGTAGCCAGCCGCTGAAATTGCCGGCGCCGTTGGTGTAGATCGCGGCCTCGCCGGCAAGCCGCTGCACGACCTTCATGACCACCGCCATGTCCATCGGCTCGACCACCGGCGCGATCTGGTTGTTGATGTAGTCGGCATGCGCCGACGCGGCCCAGTCCGACCACGGCACGCTGGCCGGCGCCGCCAGGGTTTCGAGCGCCTTGCCGGCACAGGCCATCGCCGATTGCAGCATCAGGTCGGCGGCGTAAACACGGCCGAGTTCTTCGGCACCAGCATGCATGTGCACGAGTTTTTGCTGGGGCCGCGGCGCCTGAAGCAGCGCATAACCGCCGGTCGTCATCTCGCCCAGACGCACACCGACGGCAATCACCAGATCGGCGTCGCGCACACGCGCTGCCAGTGCCGGGTTGATGCCGATGCCAACGTCGCCGGCATACTGCGCGTGGCGGTTGTCAAAGGTGTCCTGAAAGCGAAAACCGTTGCCCACCGGCAGGCTCCAGTTTTCGGCAAAACGCTGCAGCGCCTGCGCCGATTCGGCCGTCCAGCCGCTGCCGCCGGCGATCAGAAACGGCCGCTGCGCGGCCATCAACAGCGCACGCAGATCTCGCAGCGCGCCTGGTGCCGGCCAGGCCAGCACCGGCTCGACCCGCGGCAGCACCGGCGCGCTGGTGATCTCGGTCAACATGTCTTCGGGCAGCACCAGCACCACCGGGCCGGGGCGGCCCTGCATCGCGGTGCGAAAGGCGCGCGCCAGATATTCCGGGATGCGGTCGGCGCTTTGCACCTCGCCCACCCACTTGGCCATGCCCAGCGTGCCAGGGCCGAACATCTGGCCGTAGTCGACTTCCTGGAAAGCTTCGCGGTCACGCTGGTCGCTCGCAACCTGGCCGATGATCAGCAGCATCGGTGTCGAATCCTGGAAAGCAGTGTGCAGGCCGATCGCCGCATTGCTGGCCCCCGGCCCGCGGGTTACCAGGCAGACCCCCGGCCGGCCGCTGAGCTTGCCCTGGGCTTCGGCCATGAAGGCCGCACCGCCCTCTTGCCGGCAAGCGACAAAGCGGATGCGGTCGCGGTATTCGTGCAAGCCGTCGAGCACCGCGAGATAACTCTCGCCGGGCACGCCGAAGCAGGTCTGAATGCCTTGTTCGATCAGGGCTTCGACAAGCGCGTGGCCGGCGCTGCGCGGGCGGCTGCCGATCGATGCCGTTGGGGTCGTTGGGTTCATGGCCAGACTGTAGCCCGGTGGCACAGCGCCGAAACGCAATGCTGTCGCTTCAGGCCGGCGCGGCCTGCGCCCGCCGCGTCGTGCTCAGGCCCACGACGGCGGCAGACGCGATGCCTAACCCGAGCGCTGTCGCAGCACCGACAAACACCGCGTTCGGCTGGCCATGGTCGAGCAGCCAGCCGAAGACCGGCGCGGCGAGCGCAAAGCCGACATCCAGGCCCGAATAGACGGTGCCGTAGACCCGCCCGGTGGCCCCCGGCGGCGACGCACGTTTGATCAGCATGTCGCGCGACGGCCCGGCGATGCCGGTGCCGAAGCCGGCCAGCGCCGCCGCGGCCGCCGCCAGCATGCCCGGCAGCCAGCCACTCGCCGCGACGAGCAGCATCACGGCACCTGCGGCCATCGCCGCGGCGATGGTCAGCTCAAGCCGCTTCACCCGCGCCACGATGAAACCGCCGACGACCATGCCCGCCGCGCCGCAGAGCATGAAGCCGGTGACGACAAATGCCGTCACCGACAACGGCAGGCCGTACATCTTGCCCAAAGCCGGGCTGGCAAAACTCTGCATCGCCGCGAGTGCCGCGGTGCTCCAGAAGAAGAACGAAAAACACAACCACACCGAAGGCAGCTTCAGAAAAGCCAACGGATGTTCATGCGGCGCCAGCGCCGGCGCGCCCGGTTTTTCATGCGCCCAGAGGCCCTTGCGGTCGTCAATCGCATCACGCTGCCAGACCAGCAGCGCGAGCACCAGCAGCGCCCACAGCGCGGTGCCGACATAGGCCCAGCGCCACGATCCAAAAGCCGCGGTCAGGCCGATCAGGAAAACCGGCGCCATCGCCCAGCCGAGGTTGCCGCTGATGCCGTGCACCGAAAAAGCGTGGCCCAGCCGCGGCTGCGACACCCGCTTGTTGAGGATCGTGAAATCGATCGGATGAAACGGCGAATTGCCCAGGCCGGCCAGCGCCGCCGCGAGCATCAGGCCGTTGTAACCCTCGGCGGTGGCGGCAGCGATCGAAGCCAGCACAAAACAGCTCAGCGCGAGATACAACACCGGCCGCGCGCCGACGCGGTCGACGACAAATCCGGCCGTCGCCTGGCCAATGCCGGAGATCACAAAAAATACCGTGACCAGCAGGCCAAGCTCGGAGTAGGTCAGGCCGAAGTCGCGAATGAAAGCCGGGAACAGCGGCGGCAGCAGCATGTGGAAAAAATGCGAAGTGCCATGCGCGATGCCGATCAGGCCGATCGTGCGGGCGTCTTCGCGCAGCGGTGTGCCAGCGGCGGCGGTCGGCGTGCTCGGATTCATTGTTTAAGCTGCGTGGAGTTTGACCGCCCAGTAGACGGCGATGCCCAACTGTACGGCGAAGGCCACGAACCGTGCGCTGACCGCGGCCGCTGAGGTCGACAGCAGGTGGATCGTCGTCTGGGCAATTCGAGCGACCAGAAGTGCGTAGGCCAAGGGGTCCGTGACGCCGGACTTGCCAGCCAGCATCGCCACGACCATCAGGCCGCCGAAGATGGGCAGGCCTTCCAGGCAGTTGGCATGCGCACGCGCCAGGCGCTGCATGAACGGGGACAGGCTCGAGTTGCCGGGGTCAAAACCGTTCGCCGCGACCTGCCCCGTGAGTACCAGTTTGGAGCGGATGACTTCCATCAGCACGAGCAGGGCCAGCGCCCAACAGACAAATCCCAACAAAGCAAGCAGCGTGGTCGACATGGTGCAAGGTATTCCTGAGGGTCGGTGCTGTCGCCGGCAGCACGATGCGGGTCGGCGCCGGCGACGGCGGGGCATCGGTTGCGCCGCCGAGCGGCAGATCGGCAGATCGGCAGATCGGCAATTTGGCAAATCGGCAAATCAGCGCCGCCTGTGTGGCCGCGGCGCAGGCGCCATCGTAGTCTGTCCCGCAGCGGCTACGATGGGCGCTGGCGCCTCACCTTTATCAAGGCCCACAAGACTCCCGACGACCCCTCAGGACCCCCGATGACCACCGTGGCCTTCGACTACACCCGCCAGGACGCCAGCGGCGCTTCCAGCACCGCACAGGCCTGGGCGCGCGTGCCGCCGCCGCAGACGCCAT
>JANOKR010000581.1:0-2276 GCA_031419315.1 Betaproteobacteria bacterium | reverse complement strand
CCGCCGACCAGCGGGTGCTGCATGAAGAAAAAACTCATCGCCATGCCGGGCTCGAGCAGGCGCTGCAGGCGGATGCCCTTCTTGCCGAGGAAGGGCGCCAGCTGGCCGTTGGGCACCGCGGTCGGTGCGTAGGTGCCCGGTACCGGCAGCCAGTGATAACTGCCGTCGAGAAAACTCAGCCAGCGCGGCTGGTCTTCTTCGACGATATCGATCACGACTTCATCGACGAGGGGCAACTTCTTGCCGGCCAGCGACTTGGCGATCTCTTGCGCGACGGCGTCGTCGCCGGGGGTCCCGCTGTAGGCCGTGCCGCGGTAGGTGGGCGAGCGTTCGAGCACGATGCGCGACGCGCGGCGCCAGCTCTTGAGACGAAAGGCCCCGGTGCCGACCGGATGGGCACCAATCTCTTTGCCATACATCTCGACGACCTCGCGCGCCACTGCACCGAGGATCGCCGGGTCGGCAAGCTGGTAGGCAAAACGCGGATTCGTTTCGCCGAGCTTGATTTGCAGTGTGTAGCGGTCGAGCGCACGCGCGCCATCAACCGATGTGTCGTAGTCGAACGGTTTTTTGCCCTTGACGGCTTTTTCGCGCAGCTCGCTCAAGCCGATCAGCTTCAGGCTTTCGAACAGGTAGAGGTCGCTGGAGTTGTACTGCGGGTCGTAAAAGCGCTTGATCGAATAGACATAGTCGGCAGCGACCAGCTCACGCGGCTGGCTCTTGAACGCCGGGTCGTCCTGGAAAAAGATGCCGGGCTGGATGCGCAGCGTGAAGGTGCGCCCGTCGGCCGAGACCTCGGGCAGCGCAGTCGCCGTCTGCGGCACCACCTTGACCGGGCGCGCGAGATAGTCGTAGGCCAGCGGCGCTTCAAGAATCTGCGCGATGACGGTCGACGAGTACAGATCGCTGTTGGTCTGTGGCGGGTCGAAGCTGGACTCCGGCGCGGGGAAGGGCAGGTGCAGCACCTTGCGGCCCGCGGCAGTCGTGTTGGTGGGGGCGCCGGAGCCCGTCGCCGCGGGGGCCGCAGCAGCGTCGAACCCGGCCGGCACCACCGCAGTCACCGCTGCACCTTGCAGCAGCACGCGCCGCTTGATCGTCACTCGCTGGCCACTTCCTGCTTCACTTCTTGACCGCGGCGCTGGTGTCAATCTCGATCATGTGCCACCACTCCTGCCAGGCGATCGGGCGCCGGTAGCCGAGCAGATACGGGCGCACCAGCTCGTTGTTGAAGCGGTGCACCTGGACCTTGTACGGCATATAGGCCACCGACAGCAGCTTGGCCTTGAGGAACAGCTCGTCGCGCTCGGGGCCGTCAGGGATTTCGCGCATGCGCTCGTAGATCTTGTCGAACTCGACGTTCTGGAAGCGGGCCAGGTTCTGGCTGCCGATCTGCTTGCTGTAATACCGCGCCAGCGAGCCCTGCCCGTCCAGGCCCGCGGCTGAACCACCGAGCTGCCACATCATCAGCTTGCCGGCGCGCGCGGCTTTCAACTGCTCTGGCCATTTGCCAGTCTTGAAATTGAGCTTGATGTTGATCGCCTCCATATTCTTCTTCCACATCTCGTCGAACTGGCGGCTCAACTGGTCGGGCTGGGTCGCGACTTCAAGGACCAGCGGCTTGCCATCGGGCAGGTCGCGCCAGCCGTCGTTGTTTTTGTCGGTGTAGCCGTAGAGGTCGAGCAGCGCCTTGGCGCGGGCGACGTCGTAGCTGCCGTTTTCACTCTTGAACTTGGGGTCGTAGCCACTGGTGTGGGGCAGCACCGTCGACTGCGCGAGCAGCGCCTGGCCACGGCGCAGGGTGCGGATTTCACGCTCGACATCCATCGACAGGCCGATCGCGCGGCGCAGCGCGATCTTGTCCGGCGTGTAGCCGCCAACCAGCGGGTCTTCCATGTTGAAGTAGGTGAATGCCGAGTCGGCATTCACGGTGCGGTAACCACGCACGCCCTGCTTGGCCAGGTTCGGCGCGACCTGGCCATTGGGCATCGCGACGTTGATAAATTCCAGCGGCACATTGATGTAGTCGAGCTGCCCGCTCAAGAACGACAGCCAGCGCGGCTGTGATTCTTCGATGATCGAGATCTCGACGCCGTCGATCATCGGCAGCCGCCGGCCCTTGAATTTGGCCAGCAGCGCCTGGCCTTCGGCATCGTCGGCAGCGGGTTCGGCGTCGTAGACCACCTCGCGGTAGTTCGGATTGCGTTCGAGCACGATCTTCGCGCTGCGCTGCCACTGCACCAGCCGGAAGGGCCCCGTGCCTACCGGATGTTCCATCG